>JAUPWC010000128.1 GCA_030916665.1 Verrucomicrobiota bacterium | reverse complement strand
CGGGCCAAGCACATCGAGGTGCAGGTGATCGGCGACCGCCACGGCAACGTCCTGCACCTGCACGAGCGTGACTGTTCCGTGCAGCGCCGCCACCAGAAGGTCATCGAGATCGCGCCGTCCTACGGCCTGCCCGAGGCCGTGCGCAAGGAACTCTGCGAGTCGGCCGTGCGGCTCGCGAAGGAGATCCGTTACGACAACGCCGGCACGCTCGAATACCTCGTCAACGCCGACAACCCGACCGAGTGGTATTTCATCGAGATGAACCCGCGCATCCAGGTGGAGCACACCGTGACGGAGATCGTCACGGGCGTGGACATCGTGCGCTCGCAGATCCTCATCTCGCAGGGCCATGCCCTGCACGGCCCGGAACTCGACCTGCCGCCGCAGGCCGAGGTCCCGCGCATCGGTTACGCGGTGCAGGCGCGCATCACGACGGAGGACCCGGCCAACAAGTTCACGCCCGATTACGGCAAGATCGTCAGCTACCGCAGCGCGGCCGGCCTGGGTATCCGCCTCGACGGCGCCATGGGTGATACGGGCAGCGTCATCACGCCGTTCTACGATTCGCTGTTGGTGAAACTTACGGCCTTCGGGCCGAAGTTCGGCATCGCGCTCCAGCGCATGGACCGCGCGCTGCGCGAGTTCCGCATCCGCGGCGTGAAGACCAACATTCCGTTTCTCGAAAACGTCATCGCGCACGCGGACTTCCGCTCGGGGGCGGTCACCACCGGTTTCATCGACCACAACCCCGGGCTCTTCGAGTTCAAGCAGCGGCGCGACCGCGCGACGAAGCTGCTGGCCTTCCTCGGCGACATCGTCGTCAACGGCAACCCGCACGTGAAGGGCCGCCGCCCCGCCAAGGTCCCGCCGTCGCCCGCCGCGCCGTCGTTCCCGCCCGAGTTGCCGCCGCCGGCCGGATCGCGCCAGCTCCTGCAGAAGCTCGGGGCGAAGAAATTCGCCCAGTGGGTGCGGGCCGAGAAGCGCCTGCTCGTGACCGACACCACGATGCGCGACGCGCACCAGTCGCTCATGGCGGCGCGTGTGCGCACCTACGACATGCTGCGCGCGGCTGATGCCGTCGCCCGGCGCACGCCGAACCTCTTCAGCCTCGAATGCTGGGGCGGGGCGACCTTCGACACGTCCATGCGCTTCCTGCGCGAGGACCCCTACGAGCGTCTCGCCGCGCTGCGTGCCCGCGTGCCGAACATCCTGTTCCAGATGCTGCTCCGCGGCGCCAACGCCGTGGGTTACAGTTTCTACCCCGACAACGTGGTGCGCGGCTACGTGAAGCACGCCGCCGCGGCGGGCGTGGACCTGTTCCGCGTCTTCGATTCGCTCAACTACCTGCCCAATCTCTACGTCGCGCTCGACGCCGTGCTCGAGACCGACGCTCTCGCCGAGGCGGCGGTCTGCTACACCGGCGACCTGCTCGACCCGAAGCGCGACAAATACTCGCTCAAATACTACGTGAAGATGGCGAAGGATCTGGAGAAGCGCGGCGCGCATCTCCTCGCGATCAAGGACATGGCCGGCCTCTGCCGTCCCTACGCCGCCGCGAAACTCGTGAAGACCCTGCGTCAGGAGGTCGGCCTGCCGATCCATTTCCATACGCACGACACGAGCGGCATCGCCTCGGCTTCGGTCATCGCCGCGGTGGATGCGGGCGTGGATGTCGTGGACCTGGCGCTCGCCTCGATGTCCGGCTCCACCAGCCAGCCCAACCTCAACTCGATCGTCGCCGCGCTCGCGCACACCAAGCGCGACACGGGACTGAACCTCGACACGCTCAACGAATTCTCCGGCTACTGGGAGCAGGTGCGCGACCTCTACGCGCCGTTCGATTCCGCGCCTCGCGCCGGCAGTGCGGAGGTTTACCAGCACGAGATGCCCGGCGGCCAATACACCAACCTCAAGGAACAGGCCGCCTCGATGGGCCTCGGCGCCCGCTGGCCCGAGGTCGTGCGCACCTATGCCGAGGTCAACCTGCTCTTCGGCGACATCGTCAAGGTCACGCCCTCCTCCAAGGTCGTCGGCGACATGGCGCTATTCCTCGTCTCGCGCGGCATCAGGACCGCCGACGTGGTGAACCTCGAGCCCGGCTCGATGCCGTTCCCGGCCTCGGTCGTGGACATGCTGGCGGGCGAACTTGGCCAGCCTCCCGGCGGCTGGCCCAAGAAGCTGCAGAAAGTCGTGCTCGGCGCCCGTCAACCGCGACGTGGACGACCCGGTGCGAACCTGCCGCCCGTGGATTTGGACAAGGAAAAGGAGGCGCTGCACAAAAAACTGAAGATCGAGGTGTCAGACGCCGCGCTCTACAGCCACCTGATGTATCCCGAGGTCTTCGCCGACTTCGCCAAATTCCAGGGCGCCTACGGCGATGTGAGCGCGGTTCCGACGCGCGCCTTTCTCTACGGCCTCTCGGCCGGCGAGGAAATCACCGTCGAGATCGAGGAGGGAAAAACGCTCTTCATCAAACTCATCAATGTGAGCGAAGCGGACCGCGACGGCCTGCGCACGCTGACCTTCGAGCTCAACGGTCGCCCGCGCGAGACGCGCGTCGCCGACAAGTCCGTGGCCGCGCCCGCCAAGGTTCGCGCCAAGGCTGATCCGGCCGATCCGCTCCAGATCGGCGCACCCATCCCGGGCCTCGTCACCGCGCTCGCCGTGAGCGTCGGCGCCAAGGTGGCGAAGGGTGACAAACTTCTTACGCTGGAAGCGATGAAGATGCAGACCACGCTCTATGCCTCAGCCACCGGCCTGGTGAAAGAAGTCCTCGCCGCCGTCGGCGACACCGTCGAGAGCAAGGACCTGCTCGTGCGGTTGCAGGCGTGAGCGTCTGAGTTGTAAGGCGGGGTCTCCGGGTGTTTGGACTCTGATGGGTGACACTTTTGGACTTTGATGGGTGACAGTTAAAATTAAGGGGAGGGTTTAAGGGAGGGGGCTCGGCTCCCTCCCTTTGTTTGTTTTGGTGTGCGCTGGCG
>JAUPWC010000127.1 GCA_030916665.1 Verrucomicrobiota bacterium | reverse complement strand
TCTGGAAGGTCGTCTTGCCCGAGCCGCTCTCGCCGCGCAGCGCCACCTGCGCGCCCGCTTCCAGCGTGAACGTCGGCATGTCCACCACCCGATGCGAGCCGTAGGCCTTGGACAGATTTTGCACGACGAGCAGCGGCATGGCGGCGGGTATTAGAAAATACACGCGAAGCCACGCGGACCGAAACGTCAAATGTTACCGCGTCCCCGGCAGGGACTTTGAACTGGCCACGAAACGCGTTTATGACACTTTGCCGGCCAATACCCCTACCCCTATGTTCAACACTCACACTTGGAAGAAAGTGGGCGTGACGGCCGCCGCCTTGGCCGCATCCGCCGTCCCCGCCCTCGCCAGCGAAGCCGACATCAGGATCCCCGACATCCGGAACGTGCTGTTCTTCGGCGGCTCCCTGAACGGCATGCAGATCATGCTGGCCGGCCTCGTGGTCTGCGCCCTCGGCGTCGCCTACGGCTGGCTGCAATACATCCAGACGCGCAACCTGCCCGTGCATGCCGCGATGGGCGCGGTCTCCCAAATCATTTGGGAGACGTGCAAGACCTACCTTTTCCAGCAGGGCAAGTTTCTCACCGGGCTGTGGGTGCTCATCGCCTGCTGCATGGTCTACTACTTCGGCGTGCTTTCGCACATGAGCACGGTGCATGTCGTGGCGGTCCTGCTGGCGTCCATCCTCGGCATTCTCGGCAGCTACGGCGTCGCGTGGTTCGGCATCCGCATCAACACCGTGGCCAACAGCCGCGCGGCCTTCTCCGCCCTGCGCGGCAACCCGCTCGCCACGCTCGGTATTCCGCTCAAGTCCGGCATGAGCGTCGGCCTGCTCCTCGTGGCCACCGAGCTGTTCTTCATGATCTGCATCCTGGCGTTCCTGCCGATGGACCTCGCCGGGCCCTGCTTCATCGGCTTCGCCATCGGCGAATCCCTCGGCGCCTCGGCGCTCCGCATCTGCGGCGGCATCTTCACCAAGATCGCCGACATCGGCGCCGACCTCATGAAGATCGTCTTCAACCTGCCCGAGGACGACCCGCGCAACCCCGGCGTGATCGCCGATTGCACCGGTGACAACGCCGGCGACTCCGTTGGGCCGACCGCCGACGGCTTCGAGACCTACGGTGTGACCGGCGTCGCGCTCATCGCCTTCCTCGCCCTCGCCCTCGCCGCCAATCCCGCGCTCTGCGCCGTGCTCATCGTGTGGCTGTTCGCCATGCGCATCCTGATGGTCCTGACCTCGCTCGCCAGCTACCTGATCAACGAGGCCAACAGCAAGCTGCTCTACGGCGGCTCCAAGGACTTCAACCTCGAGCAACCGCTCACCAACCTCGTCTGGATCACCTCGGCCGTCTCGATCGGCGTCACCTACGCGGCCAGCTACGCTCTCCTCGCCAACCACGAGGCCTGCCACCCCGACCTCTGGTGGGGCCTCTCCACCATCATCTCGCTCGGCACCCTGGCCGGCGCGCTCATCCCGGAGTTCACCAAGGTCTTCACCTCCACTGAAAGCCGCCACGTGAAGGAGGTCGTCACCTCCTCCCGCCAGGGCGGCGCTTCGCTGAACATCCTCAGCGGTCTGGTCGCGGGCAACTTCTCCGCGTTCTGGACCGGTCTCTGCATCCTCGCGCTGATGGCCGGCGCCTACCACTTCTCGCAGAGCGAGGCGCTGCAGACGATGATGCCCGAGGCCTTCCGCTTCGCCGCGCCGATCTTCGCCTTCGGCCTCGTGGCCTTCGGCTTCCTTGGCATGGGCCCGGTCACCATCGCGGTGGACAGCTTCGGTCCCGTCACCGACAACGCGCAGTCCGTCTATGAGCTTTCGCAGATCGAGGCCAAGCCGGGCATCGCCGCCGAGATCGAGCGCGACTTCGGCTTCAAACCCGACTTCGAGAACGCCAAATACCAGCTCGAAAAGGGCGACGGCGCGGGCAACACCTTCAAGGCCACCGCCAAGCCCGTGCTCATCGGCACCGCCGTCGTCGGCGCGACGACGATGGTCTTCGGCATCATCATGATGTTGAAAGCCATTTACCCCGACACGATCGAGAAGCTCTCCCTCGTGCATCCCGAGGCCATCATGGGCCTGCTCATGGGCGGCGCCGTCATCTACTGGTTCACCGGCGCCAGCACGCAGGCCGTCGTGACCGGCGCCTACCGCGCCGTGGTTTACATCAAGGACAACATGAAGCTCGACGCCGCCACCGCCGCGACCGAGGCGTCGAAAGAGGTCGTGCGCATCTGCACCCAATACGCGCAGCGCGGCATGGTGAACATCTTCATCGTCATCTTCTGCTTCAGCCTCTCGCTGGCGTTCTTCGATCCGTTCTTCTTCATCGGCTACCTGATCGGCATGGCCTTCTTCGGCCTCTTCCAGGCCATCTTCATGGCCAACGCCGGCGGCGCGTGGGACAACGCCAAGAAGATCGTCGAGACCGACCCCTCCTTCAAGAAGCGGGGCATGGGCAAGGGCAGCGACCTCCACGCCGCCACCGTCGTCGGCGACACCGTCGGCGATCCGTTCAAGGACACCAGCTCGGTCGCCATGAACCCGATCATCAAGTTCGCGACGCTCTTCGGCCTGCTCGCGGTCGAGTTGGCGATCACAATGGTCGACAAGCACGGCACGCCGGAGATCAAGGCCGACGACACCGTCCTGCCGATCCGCTACATCATGTCGGCGG
>JAUPWC010000126.1 GCA_030916665.1 Verrucomicrobiota bacterium | reverse complement strand
CGAGCCGTTGTCCATCAGGAGGGTGAGCGGGGCGGGCACAAAAAAGAGGCGCACACGCGGTGCGCCTCGACAACCACAATCTGTGGTCCGTTCACTCCAGGCCGGCGACGTTCACGGTGTTGTCGTATTCGACGGTGAACTTCACGGTCAGCTCGCGCTTTTCACCGGGCTTGAGGTCAAGCGTCCACTTGAGCGTGCCCTCGTCGGTGGGCTTCACGTCCTTGGTGTCGGGTGAGAGCAGCTTCACGACGATCTTCTCGTTGCGGGACAGCGGCATCTGGTCGGCGACGATGACCCGCTCGGTGGTCTTCTTGTTGTTCTGCACCGTGATCAGGTATTCGTAGGTGATGCGCTTGCCGGAGTTGGTGAGGCCGGTGTCCTCGGTGAACTTCTGCACGCGCTTGTGCTTGATCGCGATCCCGTCGTCCACGCCGAGGGCGAGGTCGAACTTTTCGCCGCTCATGACCGTGCGCAGGCCGCTGGTGGCGACGAAGGTGCCGTCGAGGAACACGTTCATCGCGCCGGCGAGCAGGGGGAACTCGGAGCTGTTGACGACCTTGCTCGTGAGGAAGGCCGCGGTCTGGCGCTTCGGCACGGTGAGGTATTCGGGCACGGCCTTGAGCGCGGCGCTGGTGACCGGGACCTTCTGCGGCGAGTTGTCGCTCGGGATGCTGGAGCTGACGGCGATCCTGAACGAGGCGCTCGTGGCACCGGCTTCGATGGTGGCGGCGGCGAAAGTGGCGTCCTTGAAATCGTCCGCTTCGTTGCCAAGGGCGTTGCCCGTGAGCGTCTGCATGTTCACGGCGGCAGGTGCGGCGGCCTTGGCCATCATCATCTCGTTGCGGCGACCCCGCGCCTCCTGCTCCCGCAGTGCGATCGGATTGTAGAGATCCAGCTGCCACACGCTGAGCACGGGCGCGGCGCCGCCGAGCGAGGGACGGGCGGTCGAGAGCGTGAGGGCGACGTCCTTCCAATCCTCGCCGGTGCTCTGGCGGACGATGCCAAAGTAGTCGAGCTGCAGGGTGCGCTCGCTGCTGGCGACGCGGGCGTCGTAGCTCGGCACCCACGAGGCGCCGGGCACAGTGTAGGCGAGTGAGACTTCAAGCGAGCCGGCCTGGGCGGCGGCCACGCGCACGGTCACGGTCTTGAAGGCTTTGCCGCCGGCGCCGCGCAGCTGCTGCAGCTGGGCCTGCACGGTGTTGGCCTTGTTCTGCAGCTCCTCGCGCTGTTCGTCGAGGGTGGCGCGTTCGGTGACGAGCTTGCCCTTCTGCTCGATGAGAAAGTTGAGGGAGGTGGTGAACTGGTTCAGTTCGGGCCGCGGCACGTCCTTGGTCGGCGGGGCGAAGAGTGCGGTCTCCATCCGGTCGAGCATGGTCTGCTGCGTGTTCAGGAGGTTGGCGCGGTCGTCGAGGCCGCGCATCTGCTTCGCGAAGGCCTTCAGCTGGTCCTCGAGCTCCTTCACGCGGGCGTCGGGCGTGTAGTCCACGTAGGTCTGCTTCGCGCTGACATCGAGGATGCTGGCCTGCGCCGTGCCCTTGCCGCTGACCTGCAGCGACTGCTCGTTGAGCGCCTGCGGGAGGTTGGCGAAGACCAGTTCGGCCGTGCCGCCGCCGAGCTGCACCGTGGCGGTGCGGGTGACGACCGCGCGGTCCTGATAGACCGTGACGGCGGAGATGCGGGAGTCCACCGGCGCGGCGTTTAACCGGAGGACGGCAGACAGAAGACCGAGGGCGAGGAGCAGACGGGGAGTTTTCATGGGATTTATCCGTGTTGGATGATGGCTTAGACGCGCCGCCCGCGGATTCGTTAGCCGCGGAGTTGTAAGGGATTTGTCATGCAACGCTCACCAGTCGTCCGTGCGGAATGGCGCAGCGGGGAGGCCGTCGGCGTTGGCGAGCGAGGCGGCGGGGGCGTTGGTGTAGGCGTAGCGCACGGCCACGGGGTCCTTCACCTCCGCCGCGCTCACGACGACCGACTGGCCGTCGATTTTCGCGCTGGCGGCGCGGAATACCCGGTCCGCTCCGGCGATCTCAAAGCCGGTGACCTCGGGCGTGATGCTCTTGAGGCCGGCGGCGTAGCTGAAGGTGATGCGGATCGCCGCGCCCTCGCGGGCGACCGCCTGCACCACCGGGCCGGACCACACGACGTCGCGCTGGTGATATACGCGGTGCAACGCGAGGCGCGCGAGCCGGTCGCCGACCGGCCGCTTGTCCTGCGGATGCAGGTCGTTCCCTTCGGTGCCGTCGATGATCACGGCGAGTCCGGCGGCGGGCACGTGCCGCACGGATTCCTGGGCTTCGCGCAATTGCGCCCAACCGCGGCCGGTGGGTTTGCCGAAATCCTCGAAGTTGGGCAGCTGCACCGCGAAGAACGGGAAATCGCCCAGCGGCCACGCCGCGCGCCATGCGCCGATCATCGCCGGCAGCTGCTCGGCGTAGTCGCGGTGACGGCCGACGTTGGACTCGCCCTGATACCAGAGCGCGCCGCGCAGGGCGTAGGGCACGAAGGGTGCGATCATGCCGTTGTAGAGGCGCGCCGGCATGAAACCCGAGCCGGGCCCCATCGGCGGACGCGGCCACTGCATGGTGACCGGCGTGCCGTGTTTGCGGTTGTCTTCCTGCGCCTTCGCCCACGCGGCTTCGAGACCGGGCTGGGCGGCGTAGCGCTCCGGCCAGACTTTCATCGCCTCCCGCATCCGCTGGTCGAGCGCCGGCCAGCTGCGGTGTGTGCGCAACACGGGCTCAGGAATCCACGACTCGATGGCCGTGCCGCCCCACGAGGCGTTGAGGATGCCGACGGGCACCTTGAGTTTTTCGGTGATGCTCTGGGCAAAGAAATAACCGACGGCCGAGAACGGCCCGAGGGTTTCGGGCGCGGCCACCTGCCAGCCGCTGTGCTTGACCTTGGTTGCGGGGAGATCTGCGCCGACGTGATCCACACGCAGGTGGCGGATGAGCGGGTTGGCGGGCTTGGTCTTCTCCCCGTCGTAAAGCTTGGGCGAGCTGTGCAGACCCCACTCCATGTTGGACTGGCCCGAGGCGAGCCAGACTTCGCCGACAACGACGTCGCGCAGCGTGACGGTTGCTTCACCGCACGTGACCACGAGGTCGGCGCCGGTGGCGTTGGCGCGCAGAGGATCGAGGTCGGCGCGCCACCCGCCGCTGGCGTTCACGCGGGTCTGTTTCGTCTGGCCGGCGAAGGCGACGGTCACGGTCGCGCCCGGCTGGTCGTCCCAACCCCACACAGGCACGGCGACGTCGCGTTGGAGCACGGCATGGTCGGTGAAGGGCGGCGCGAGTTCGAGCGCGCGGGCGGAATTCAGGGACAGCAGGAGGGGCGCGAGGCCCAGGAAGACGGAGCGCAGGGGATTCATGGGGCGCCGTCACTGAACGCCGGAAGCCCCGGGTTCGCAATAGGCATTTGCCACCGGGCGGCGCCGATGCTTCCGTCCGGGCACCATGCTTTATCACTGTGTTTATTTCTGGCTTAAACCCGAACTCACGGCCGAGCAACGCACTGAATTCCGCCGCGGCGTCGAGACCCTCAGGGGCATCAAGGCCGCCGCGCAGGTCGAGGTCGGCGTGCCCGCCAAGACCACGCTCCGCCCCGTGATCGACGCCAGCTACGACATCGCGCTCATCGTCATCTGTGCCGATGTCGCCGCCGAGGCCGCTTACCAGGTGGACCCGATCCACCTGGCCTTCGTCGAGAAATTCAAAACCTATTGGACGCGCGTCCAGATCTACGACTCGGAGTGAAGCAAACCGGGTGAACCACCAAGGCACGAAGCGGTCGGATTCTTTGTGCCTCGGTGTCTTTGTGGTGAAAAAACTGTTCCCTCGCGCATGCCTAATCTCGCCGGACAGGTCGTGATCGTCACCGGGGCCTCGGCCGGCATCGGCGAGGCCACGGCGCGGCGACTCGCGCGCGGCGGCGCGAAGGTCGTCATCACCGCCCGGCGCCAGGACCGGCTGGATGCCCTCGCCCGCGAACTCGATCCCTCCGGTGCGAACTTCCTCCCGGTTGCCGGCGACATCACGAGCGAGTCCGACCGCCGCTCGCTCGTGGACGCTACGCTGGCCAAGTTCGGCCGCATCGACGCGCTTGTGAACAACGCCGGTTACGGCACACGCGGCCCGGTCGAGATCGTGCCGGTGGAACTCATCCGGAAAAACTACGAGACAAACATTTTCTCCCTCATCGCGCTCACGCAGCGCGTGATCCCGACGATGCGCACGCAGGGCGGCGGTTGCATCGTGAACATCGGCTCCGTCGCCGGCCGCATCGCCCGCCCGCTTTCCAGCATCTACGACTCAACCAAGCATGCGCTCGAGGCGTTGACCGACGGTCTGCGTGGCGAGCTGAAGCCCTTCGGCATCCGCGTGTCGCTCGTGCGCCCGGGATTCATCGTCACGGAGTTCATCGACGCGGCCAACGCCGCCTCGGCCGACGTGATCGCGAACGCCGGTCCCTACGCGCCCTACTACAAGGGCTACCACGAGGGCACGACGAAGCTCCGCGCCTTCGCAGGTCAACCCGACGACATCGCGCGCCTCGTCGAAAAGGCGCTTACCAGCGACGATCCCGCCCCGCGCTACAACGGGCCGTTCCATGCGAAAATTTTCCTGTTCGCCCGCTGGCTCCTGCCGCGCCGCGTCATCGGCTGGATGGTGCGGCTGAAGGGCTGAAAAGAGGCAGGCCTCAAAAGGCACAGAAGGCGCAAAAGTCCGATCCTCTCGAAGCTTGGCCACAAAAAACACGAGAAACACGAAAAGGACACAGAGAAGGTAACCACTAACGGACACTAATCTGACACTCATTCAGAGGCTTTGGGATTAGTGACCAATCAGTGAGGATTAGTGGTTAAACCTGCATGGGTATGATTTAGCGTTGGTTGGTTTTGGTGGCGAACCGCTCCGGGAATCCGCCGGGGCGTTTCGGACGTAATCCATGACGTTGAAAAACTCTTCCCTCCGTCGTCCTTGGTTGATGCTGGCCGCCTGCATCGGTGCCGCCTTTGTGGCCGGTGCCATCGGCTCGGCGGTGACGTTCGAGAATGTCCGCACCTGGTATCCCGCGCTGGCGAAGCCGTCGTGGAATCCGCCCAACTGGATCTTCGGCCCGGTGTGGACGACGCTCTACGTGCTGATGGGCACGGCGGCGTGGCGCGTGTGGCGCACGGGTTTTACGGCGCGGCCGCTCGTCATGGGCTACTTCGTGCACCTGCTGCCCAATGCGCTGTGGTCGATCCTGTTCTTCGGCTTCAAACAACCCGCGTGGGCGCTCACCGAGATCCTCATGCTCTGGGTCCTGCTGGTGTGGTTGCTCGTCGGTTTCTGGCGCGCCGACCGCCTCGCCGGCCTGCTCTGGCTGCCCTACGTGCTCTGGGTCACCTTCGCCACGGCCCTGAACTCGGCCATCGTGTGGCTGAATTGAGTGCTATTATCCTGGAAGGGCCCGCGTCCCAGCGGACCGTTTGAGAATGTAGTCTTGCGGTGCAATTCAGGAGCCGGAACGTAAGCGCCTTCCATGAGCACGCGTTCCACCTATCTTGCCCGGACTTTGCTGACGCGGGCCAAGGCCCTGACGGGACATCTGGCGGAGGACGGGGCGTCGGCGGCGCAGCAGCGCGAGCGATTGCGCGACCTCTTGGCCAAGGTGCTCGTCGTGGAGGAGGGTATCACCGAGGAAACCAAGGTCCGGCTCGTGCTGGAGGCGCTGCCCACGTTGTCCGTCGGACGGGCGGTGTCGGATCGCAACCTGCAGGAATTCGTTGCGGTGCTCGAGGCGCGGCTGTGGCGGTAGGACGAGGCAGGGGGGCACCACTAATCTTCACTAACAGGGCACTAATGGTCCTCCCCAGATTAGTGAGTCATGAGTGTGGATTAGTGGTTAAATGAATCAGTCAGGCGAGGCGTCGGTCGGCTTCGCCTGATCGAGGAAGGTGCGGAGCTCGGCGGCGAGCTTCGGACCGAAGCCGGCGACTTCGGCGATTTTTTCAACCGACGCGGCGCGGAGTTTGTCGATGGAGCCGAAGTGGTCGAGCAGGGCGGCCTTGCGCTTCTCGCCGAGGCCGGGGAAGTCGTCGAGGATGCTCTCCCTGATTTTCCGGGAGCGGAGGTCGGCGTTATAGGTGTTGGCGAAGCGGTGGGCCTCGTCGCGCAGACGCTGGAGCAGGTTGAGGCCGGGGTGGGAGAGCGGGAGGTTCAGCGGGGCGCGGGCGTCGGGGAAAATGACCGTCTCGTGCTTCTTCGCGAGGCCGATCATAGCCGGCGGCGGGCAGTCGAGCGCGACGAAGGCCTTGAGCGCGGCGGCGATCTGGCCGCGGCCGCCGTCGATGACGACGAGGTCGGGGAACATCTTCTTCTCCTCGATCAGCCGGCGGTAGCGGCGGCCGACGACTTCCTCCATGGCCCTGAAGTCGTCGTTGCCGATGAAGCTCTTGATCGAGAAGCGCCGGTATTCGTCCTTGTCGGGCCGACCTTCGTTGAAGTGCACCATCGATGCCACGACGAAGGTGCCGCTGATGTGCGAGATGTCGAAACACTCCATGTGCGCGGGCGGCGACTCGAGGCCGAGCGCCTCCTGGAGCGAGCGCAGCGCCTCGGCGTCGGGCCGGAGCTTCGTCAGGTCGCGGGTGAACTTGCGGGTCTTGGCCAGCGTGCGCTCAAGCGCGAGCACGACGTCGCGCAGCTCGGCGGCTTTCTCGAATTCCTGTTTCGCCGCGCGGGCGGTCATCTCCTCGCGCAGCTCCTTGAGCCATTCGCGCGACTTGCCGTCGAGGAACGCGCAGGCTTGGTCCACCCGCGCGCGGTATTCTTCGGGCGCGACCTCGTTGGGCCAGCCGTAGAGCTCGGCGCGCACGTCGTCGTAGAGCCGCCAGCGGCCGTCGGGGAGCTTGACCGGGTGGGTGTCGCCGAGGAGCACGCCGAACTGCTTGCGCATGGACGCGAGTGTGCGCCGGAGCAGGCCGGAGTGCGCGAAGGGCCCGAAGTAGCGCGAGCGGTCATCCTTGCGGAAGCGGGTGAGGACGAAGCGCGGGAGCTCGGCGTCGGCGTTGAGGCGGACGAGGAGGAAGCGTTTGTCGTCGGTGAAGTCGGTGTTGTATTTCGGGCGCCACTGCTTGATCAGCTTGCCCTCGAGCAGGAGGGCCTCGGGCTCGGACTTGACCTCAATGGTCTCGAAGTCGGCGATCATCTCGATGAGCGTGCGGATCTTGGGCTGGTGGCGCAGCGCCCGGGTGCGGCCGGGTTGGAAGTAGGAGGAGACGCGTTTCTTCAGGCTCTTGGCCTTGCCCACGTAGATAATGCGGCCGAGGCGGTCCTTCATCAGGTAAACCCCGGGGGTCTCGGGCAGGGCGCGGACTTTCTCCTTCAGGTCAACGGACATCGCCCGACAGGGAGCACGAAACTCTGGAAATGTCAGCT
>JAUPWC010000125.1 GCA_030916665.1 Verrucomicrobiota bacterium | reverse complement strand
GCTCTTCCGATCTGCTGGAGAAACCCTGGGCCGAGGTCTGGATTTCGTAGTCGCCGCGGTGCGGGGCGGACTTCGGCCGGGGTTTGGCTGTGGGGACGGAGGGGTTGGCCTCGTCCTCACGCACGAGGGCGAGGCGTTGCCGCTCGTAGTAAGGGAGAAACTCTCCACCGAGGATGGCGGCGCGGATCTCGGCCATCAGGCGCGTGTAGAACGAGAGATTGTGGATCGACAGCAGCTGCCAGCCGAGGACCTCGTCGGCCTTGGTGAGGTGGTGCAGGTAGGCGCGGGAGTATTTGGCGCAGGTGGAGCAGGAGCAGGCGGCATCGAGGGGTTCCTCGGCGAACTTGTAGATCCCGCGGCGGCAGTGGATGCGGCCGTGCGAGGTGAACGCCGTGCCGCGCTGGGCGAGTTGCGTGGGGATGATGCAGTCGAACATGTCCACGCCCCGGTGCACGGCCTCGAGGATGTCGATGGGGGTGCCGACGCCCATGAGGTAGCGCGGGAGGTGTGCGGGCAACTGGTCGGTGACGAGGCCGGTGAACTCGTAGCGTTGCGCATGGGTTTCGCCGACCGCCAGGCCACCGATGGCGAAGCCGTCGAAGGGCAGGGCGCGCAGAAACTCGGCGCTGCGCAGGCGCAGGTCGCGGTGGCAGGCGCCCTGGACGATGCCGAACAGCGCCTGCGCGGAATCACCCCGGGCGGCCAGGGAGCGCTCCGCCCAGCGGTGGGTCAGGTGCATGGCCGCCTCGGTCTCGGCGTGCGAGGCGGTGGAGGCGATGCACTGGTCGAGGACCATCATGATGTCGCTCCCGATGGTGCGCTGCATGGCGATGCTCGACTCGGGCGAGAGGAAATGAACCTGACCGTCCACATAGCTGCGGAACTGGGCGCCGGCCTCGGTCATGACCCGCGATTCGGGCAGGGAAAAAATCTGAAAGCCGCCGGAGTCGGTGAGCACGGGCCGGTCCCATTGCATGAAACGGTGGATGCCGCCGAACTTTCGGAAGACCTCGGGACCGGGGCGGAGCAGCAGGTGGTAGGTGTTGGCGAGCAGGACCTGGGCATCGACGGCCTTCAGGCCCTCGACGTTCATGTTCTTGACCGTCGCCTGCGTGCCCACGGGCATGAAAACGGGCGTTCGCACCTCGCCATGCAGGGTCGTGAAGCGGGCGGCGCGGGCCTTGGAGTCGGGGGATTCTCTTTCGAGGGTGAAGGCGAGACGGGACATGCGGTGGGGAGGCGCAATCACTTGGGCGGCCCGGGCGGGAATGGCAAGGGGCACCTGCGCAATTATCTGCAACTTGCCCGCGCCCCGGCGTGTGCTGGAGGCAAGACGACACCTCAACCACCCTCAATCCATTGCCCTCCATGAAATCCCTCCGCCTCCTCACCGCCGCCGCCAGCCTGGCTGCGGTTCTGTCTGTTTCCGCCTTTGCCGCCGAATCCGAGCCCGGCTACGTCGATATCGGCCAGCTCGTGCCCGCCGCCAAGGGCGAGTTTGTCGAGGTCAACCTTTCGCCCGGCCTGCTCAAGTTCGCCGCCAAGATCGCGGCCAAGCAGGAACCCGAGGCCGCCGCGCTCCTCGCCAACCTGAAGCGCGTGCGCGTCAACGTGGTGAGTCTCGATGATTCCAACCGCGCCAGCACCGTCGAGCAATTCGAGGGCATCCGCCGCAAGCTCGAGGCGCAGGGCTGGACCCAGATGGTCACGGTCCGCGAGCGCGACGGCGGCGACAACGTCACCGTCCACGCCAAGCAGAAGGGCGACGACGTGATCGAGGGCCTCGTGGTCACCGTCATCGACGGCAAGGACGAGGCGGTCTTCGTGAACATCGTCGGCCTCATCAGCGCCGACCAGATCGCCACCATCGCCGAACAGCTCGACATCGAGCCGCTCCGCCACGTCAAGGTGAAGGTCAAGAACGACAAGTCCTCCGACAAGGACGGCGCCTGAGCGCGAAACGAATTAAGAAGGATGAAGGCAGAATGATGAAGACAGAGCAGTCGTTCCAAGCCACGCGCCGACTTTCTTAATTCTTCCTTCTTACCTCATACTTCCCCCTCCCATGAACTCTCCCGCCGTTTCCCCCGCCACCGTCAAGCGCGAGCGCCGTCTGCTGCGGTGGATTCTGCTCGCCCTGGTCATTATGGTCACGCCGGTCGTGGTGGTCGGCGTCGGCGTGGTCTCGATGTTCCGGCTCAGCCGGGATGCCGCGCTCCTGAAGCGCGAGGTCATGGCCGCGAGCGATTCCAAGTGGAACACCAAGGTGCAGGTCAACGCCGGCTGGTGCGCGCTCGCCACCGCCCGCACGGTCCTGCGGTTCGTCGAGCACGAACACCAGGACGAGGCGCGACTCGCGCTGTCGGCCGTGCGCCGGGCCAGTGTCGGAGTTTATGAGCGCGTCGGCCGGGCCGGTGAACTCTCCACCGACCGCCTCGTCTCCGAGATCGACGGCAAGATGCGCAGTCGTGGCTGGAGCCGCCTGGTCGGCGTGGTGGAGCGCGACGAGACCGTCCTGGTTTATACTTCCGACGACCTCGATTCCGGCGATCTGATGGAGCTCTGCGTTGCCGTCCTTGATGGTGCCGACCTGGTGGTCGTCTCGACCAAGGTGGACGCCGGCAAGCTGGTCCAACTCGCCGAAAAACACCTGCCCGAGGGCGGGTTTCGCGAGAAGCTCGCGAAATTATGAGTTAAGAAGGAAGAATTAGGAAACCGATCCTTGTTCTTCGTTCGACTCATCCGTCGCGCGAGCGCTTGATGATGGTCACAAAAATCGCGGTCAACTCGTCGCATTCCTGACGCAATGGCGCCAGTTTCGTGCCAAGCATCAGGCCACCCTCGACAAGCAACTCCAGCCAATAGCCGGTTTCCTCAACCTCGCGGAGTGAGTCGCCGCACTTGGCGATAAATTCCGCCTTGCTGCGACCCCGGTAGGCTTCGCGGTAGTTGGCACCCACCGAGGTGCCTGAGCGCAACACCTGTTTGTCGATCACCAAGGCCGGGGTCGTTTTCGGCAGACAGCCATACATCCGCACGATGCGGAGGGCGAAGTTCAGGGTGCGGGCTCGCAGATCGATTCCGGGCTTTTTCATGGGGTCTCCTTTAGTGTTGGCCGCAGAACGTGCAGCCGGCGTGGCCCGGTATTTGAAGTAAGCTGGATGAAGGAAGAGTTGGGAAGTTGAAAACCGATCATCTGGTGGTTCGTGCATCTCCGGACTTCTTAATTCTTCCTTCATCCTTCTTACTTCCCCCGTGGCTGCCCAGCTTCCGACTATTGTCCATCTCGATGCCGACGCGTTCTTCGTGTCGTGCGAGCTGACGGTGCGGCCGGATCTGCGCGGGACCAAATGCGCGGTGGGCGGGCGCGAGCGGGGCATCATCTCGTCGGCGAGCTACGAGGCGCGCGCCTGCGGCGTCTATACGCCGATGCCGACCAAACTCGCGCTGAAGGTCTGCCCGGACCTGATCCTGCTGCCGCACACCTCCGGCATTTACAGCAAAAAGTCCCGGGAGATGTTCGATCTTTGCGAGTCGCTCACACCGCTTGTGCAGCGCAACTCCATCGACGAGGGTTACCTCGACCTCGGGCCCTGCGGGTTCAAGACGGCGGCGGAAATTGAAAAGCGCACGCGTGCGTTGCAGCAGCGCATCTGGGACGACCTGCAGATTCCGACCTCGTTCGGCATCGCGGCCAACAAGCTGGTCTCCGCCATCGCCAGCAAGGCCCGCAAGCCGCGCGGCTTCACGGTGATTCTGCCGGGGGAGGAGGCGGCCTTCCTCGCGCCGCTCAAGATCAGCGTCATTCCCGGCGTCGGCACGAAGAGCACCGAGCGGTTGGAAAAGGCGGGCATCCGGCTCGTGAGCGACCTGTTCACACGCAGCGAACGCGAGTTGAAGGACCTTTTTGGCGGCAGTTGGGAAGAGATGCTCCGCATGGGGCGCGGCGAGGACGACCGGCCGGTCGAGGTGGACCACGAGGACGCCAAGAGTTACTCGGTGCAGGAAACCTTCGGTCACGACATTGGGGACTTCGCCGAGATCGAGCGCATCGCCAAACGCATGATCGACGAGCTCATGCCCGCCATCCGGGCCGACGGGAAGCGCGTGAAGACGATGACCGTAAAGGTCCGCTACCCCGGCATGGAAAACAGCACGGCCGGTCGCAGCCTGACCGAAGCCACCGATCTGGAGGCGCCATTTTATCCGCTGGTGGGCGAGTTGCTCCGGGCGGCCTGGACCAAGCGCCGGCCGTTGCGCCTGGTAAGCGTGCGGTTCTCCAACGTGGAGGAGCAGGGGAGCCAGCTGGAGATGTTCGCGCAGACGGATGAGAGGAAGCGCCGGCTGGCCGCGGTCCTGGACAAGCTCAACGACCGGGGCAAGAAGGGCTTGGTGCAGCACGGCCACCAGCTGCCCAAGCGGGTATCGTGAGGGGGCATGCGTTCCGTGCGGGCATGCGGCCGTTCGGAAACCCGGCTCTCCAGCATCCTGCGACGGAGCGCAGGTACCACCAAAACGGCCCGTTATCCGGATCGGAACTTTGGTTGACAAAGCCCGTCCGAGTAGAATCTTCTGGCCCCTTATGATCAGCATTCTCATCGGCGTCCTGACGGTCATCTTGGTCCTCACCTCCCTTTTCTTGGTGATGATCGTGCTCATGCAGCGTGCGAAGACCGACGGCGGCATCGGCGCCGCCATGGCCGGCGGCGCGACGGAGTCGGCCTTCGGTGCCGAGACCAACAACGTGTTGAGCGGAGCGACCATCAAGGGTGCCATCATCTTCTTTGTCCTGAGTTTCGGCCTCTATCTGGCCAACATCGCCCAGTCCAAGAACCGGGCGACGGAGAACGCCGAGCTGCCCAAGGTCAGTGCTCCGGCTACCACGCCGGCACCCGCGCCCGCCGTGGAGCTCCCGGCCACCAACCAGCCCGCAACGCCACAGCCGGTTGAAACCAAGTAAGTCACTTTCAAGCCCGGTTAATCACCGGGCTTTTTTGTTGGTGGTAGGCCTGTTGCTGGCCGCCTCCGCCCCGGCGCAGACCGACAAGTTCGGTCAGCCGTTGGAAAAGGGCGCCTCCGGCCCGGCCGATCAGGCCGAGGGCGCGCGCATCCTGTCGGAGTTCCGTCAGGCGCAGATTGCTGGCGACTACTGGCTGTCGTTCGAGCTGCGCGTCATGCCGCGCAAGGGCGCGGAGCGCACTGTGACCGGCGCCCTGCTGGGCACGCCGGGCACGGGCGGCCCGCTGACGCGCATCACAATCGGCGACGGCGCGTGGCTGATCGAAACCGGGCCACAACCCTCCGCGTGGACCGTGAACGGAGATGTCGTGGAGACCGCCGCGCCGGGTCAGGCCCTCGCCGACACCGGGGTGACGGTCTTCGACCTGCAGATGCCGTTTCTCTACTGGAAAGACTTCATTTATGAAGGTCACGCGCGGGTGCGCGGCCGGCCGACCTACAGTTTCATCCTGCGCCCGCCCGCCGGGCAGGAAGTGCCGTTGCCCGAACTCACGGGCGTGCGCGTGCTGATCGACACCCAGTTCCAGGCGATGGTGCAGGCGGAGCTGCTCGGCGCCGGCAACACCGCCCTCAAGACCATCGCGCTGCTCGAACTGAAAAAGGTCGGAGAGCAATACCTGCCCAAGAGCCTCGATGTGCGCGACCACCGCACGCGTGCCAAGACCCGCTTCACCGTGCGCGCCGCCGCGCTCGACCTCCACTGGCCGGCGGAGGCGTTCACGCCCGCCGGACTGACCACGCCGCCGCCCGCCGCGCCGAGCGACAAGGTCGTCCGCTTCTGAGCATGAGCGACAAGGACTCCCGGCCCTTTCCCATCCTGCTGGATGTCGAGTTTCTCGACCGCATCAGCGAGCCGGTGCGCGACAAGAAGGCGAAGTCCGTGAGCGCGCTCATCCGCACGGCGCTGGAGCGCTACGACTTCGCCAACGTCATCGTGCTGAAGCCGTCGCAGCTGCAGATCTCAGTGCGCCTGCCCGCGCCGATCCGGCAGAACCTGCGCCGTCTCGCCCGGGCCAAGCACACCAGTGTGGGGCAGCTCGTCCGGGCCGCGGTGGAGTCGTATCTGCCGCAATTGGAGAGCGGCGCCGTGGACCAGATGGAAATCCCGGCCCTGCCGCCCGTGCCGCCGGCGGAGTCCGTGCTCGCGCCGCCGCCCCCGCGCCCGAAGCGCAAGCGGAAGGCGGCGAAGAAGAAGCCGGCGCCCAAAGCGAAGAAGAAGCGCCAGAGCGGGTTCAATTGAACTACGCGTTGGAGCGCAGCGACAACGTGGTCGCTCCCTGACCACGCTTTCGCGTGCGGCTCAAGCGCTACACCATGGTTGCAACCACTGTAAGAGAGGTGTTCCGGCCCCGGGACTGATGGCCTCTCCTCTACCAGCACAGCTCACCCTATGACATCACCCCGGCCAACGGTCGGCTTGCGTTCGCCCCGCGCGCTCCCTTAAACCTGCGTTTCAATATCTCCATGAGCACTCCGCATCCCCTGTCCGTCTGGGCCCGCAACGTGTCGCCTTCGCCGACCCTCGCCATTGATGCCAAGGCCAAAGCCCTGGCCGCGGCGGGCGAGGACGTGTGTGGCTTCGCCGCCGGCGAACCCGATTTCGACACGCCGGAGCATATCAAGGAGGCCTGCATCGCCGCGCTCAAGGGCGGCAAGACCAAGTATGCACCCACGCCCGGCATCGAGCCGCTCCGCCAGGCCATCGCCGACCGCTACGGCGTCGAATACGGCCTCAAGGTCGTGCCCGCGCAGGTCGTCGTTTCACCCGGCGGCAAGTTCTCCTGCTACCTCGCCGTGCTGGCCACCTGCTCGCCGGGCGACGAGGTCATCATTCCCGCGCCGTTCTGGGTCAGCTACCCCGAGATGGTGAAGCTCGCCGGCGCCGTGCCGAAGTTCATCGCGTGCGACGACAAGGCCGGCTTCAAGCTCACGCCCGCGCAGCTCGAGGCGGCGATCACGCCCAAGACCCGCCTGCTCATCCTCAATTCCCCGTCCAACCCGACCGGCGCCGTCTATACCCGCGCCGAGCTGCAGGCCATCGCCGCCGTCGCGCTCAAGCACAACCTCTACATCCTCTCCGACGAGATGTATGAACACCTCGTCTATGACGGCGTCACCCCGACCTGCGTGGCGACCTTCAGCCCGGAGATCGAGGCACGCACGATCGTCGTGGCCGGCTTCTCCAAGACCTACTCGATGACCGGCTGGCGCATCGGCACGCTCGTCGCCCCGCTGCCCATCGCCAAGGCCATCGCCGAGCTCCAGAGCCAGATGTCGTCCAACGTGACAACCTTCGCCCAGTTCGGCGCGCTCGCGGCGCTCAAGGAGAAGGAGAAGACCACCGCCGCGCTCAAGGTCATGACCGACGCCTTCGACCGCCGCCGCAAGTTCCTGCATGCCGAGCTCAACAAGATCCCCGGCGTCTCGTGCCTGCTGTCGCAGGGCGCGTTCTATCTCTTCCCGAACATTTCCAGCTTCGGCCTGAAGGACGCTGATTTCTGCGCCCAGCTGCTCGAAAAGGAGCGCGTCGCCGCCGTCCCCGGCTCGGCCTTCGGCCTCGAGGGCTACCTGCGCCTCAGCTACGCGACGAGCGACGCCGTCCTCCAGAAGGGCGTCGAGCGCCTCGCCCGCTTCTGCGCCACGCTGAAGAAGTGAGGGTAGTCCGCTAAACGCAGTAGCGGCGGTCTATGACCGCCGGAGGACGCGTGACGAACTTCGACGGCGGTCATGCGTCAGCAGCTCCGATTCGTCGAAACGCGAACGCGTGATCTCCCCCATCGGATGCGAAGCACAACAAATCAGGAAGATAGTGCGCGATCTGATAACCATGGTTCAACCGCGCGATTTCCCACGTCGGCAGGATGCGCAGCGAAGCTCCCGTCGCATCATTTGGCCACACTCTGCGCCGTTCCTTATGCGCAGGAAGTCAATATACGCCGATGGCAGTTCGCCGCATTCGGCAAGGAGCTGCGAAAGTTCCTCGGCGGTAGCGGGGGCCTGACGGATTCGGAATTCGGCGGGGTTCATAGTTAATCGACTCATACCATTTCCGACTCTAACGTATAATAACCTCAGGGTGAAGCCACGGAAAGTCGGTGAGATTGCGCAGGCGTTGGCGATCTGCCGAGAGTTCTTCGAGTTGGGTTTTTAGCCGAACTTCG
>JAUPWC010000124.1 GCA_030916665.1 Verrucomicrobiota bacterium | reverse complement strand
TGATCTTCTCGACCGTGAGGCGCAGGCGGCGCAGCAGCTCGGCGTCGTCCACCAGCACGGTCCACAGGCCGGCCACGACGACCGCGCGCTGACCGGTGAAATAGTAGCCAAAGAAACGCGGTACCTTGAAACGACCGTGGATGCCGAGTTTGCGGGCGTGGTCCTCGACCGCTTCGATGAACTTGACGCGCCAGGCCATGTCTCGCGGCAGGCGCAGTTCGGGGATGTCGATGATCATGTTGTCCGTCATGGACGTGGTTCCTTCCTTGGTTTGGTTTCACCCCATAACGGCTCCTTCCGGCCCGGACTTGAGCCCTATTGCAACGGACCGGCACCCGCGCCACCGCGTGAATGGCGGGACGGTCCGGCACACGAAAACCGACGTCAGTTCTTCTTCGCTTTCAGCCGCTTCACCGACTCCGGCGCAACAAGGTAGTTTTCCCGGCTTACGACCTTTCGGCCGGATTTCTTCTCCAGTTCGCGCCGGGCGTTGCCGGCGACGGTGCCGCCCTCCTTGGCGGCCGTCTTACTCCCGGGAAAGCCCTGCGCATCCTTCGTGCGTGTGATCTCGGTTGTCGCCGCCTCGCCGAGCATGGAGAAGATCAGCTCCAGATCCGTCATGTGATCGCGGAGGTTCTGACGTTTGAGCCCCTTGTGCGCGGCGTGCTCGGCCGGGTTGAGCCCGAAGGCGGCCTGGGCGATCTCGGCCGTCAGGATCGAGTATTCACGCTGCTCCTTCACGCCGCGCTTCTTCCACTCGTCGGTCAGCTCATCCCGGATGGCGATGCTGCGCATGCGCCGCTCGATCCAGGCGTCGGAGTAACCCTTGGCCCGGTAAATCACCCGCGTGCGCTTGGTGGCCAGCTCAGGATCCTCGATTTCCTGCACGCGCTCGTAACCGACCTTGGCCAGCCACCGCTTGAACGGCTCGGCTTGGGGGCTCGGAATGGACTGGATCAGTCGGAAAACACCCTCGGTGTTCCAACTGAGCAGCTTTTGCGGTCCGCCGGGCGTGGAGAATTCCAATGAAAGGGGGGGGGCAATTTGCCCCCCCCCTTTGAAAAGTGCGGAGAGGGAGTCGTCACGCCTGCGCATGTCTTTCAGGTAGCCGGCCGGATTAACCGAGTCGGTCAGCGCGGCGACGACGTCGTTGATGACAAACCACCATTCGTTCTGATGGATGGTTTTTCGGACTTCCTTCTTCTGAAACAAGGCGATGCGGGTTTCCATGTCGGGGGGAGTTTTCATGAGCGGCCCGCTGCGTAATCCAAAGTCATCGCTTCGTCTTGATGCGGCGAGTCAAAATTCTTCCGTGTCTTCCGCCTCTTGCGCCGTTACCTCTCCCCTATCGTGCTTCCGCTTTACGACGCCCACCAGCACTTCCACTTCGACCCGCTGACGCCGCACCGGGCGACCATCCAGGCCGGTCTGCAGGCCATCGGGCTCCGCCGGGCCGTCGTCAACGCCACCAACGAGGAGGAATGGCCCGTCGTCGCCGCCCTCGCGCGCGAGCACGAGTGGATCCTGCCCAGCCACGGCGTCCACCCCTGGGACTGCGGCAACCGCACGCGCGACTGGCTCACAAAACTGCGCGCCACCCTCATCGCCGATTCGGGCGCCGGCGTCGGCGAAATCGGCCTCGACCGCTGGATCGTGGACGGCATCCGGCCCGACGACCCGCGCCTCGCCGGCCTGCGCGTGGCGCCATTGGACGAACAATGCGAAGTCTTCGCCGCCCAACTCGCCCTCGCCGCCGAATTCAACCGCGCCGCCTCCATCCACTGCGTGCAGGCCTTCGGCGCGCTGCTCGACGTGCTCAAGGCCGCCCCGCGCGCCAGCCGTGGCTTTCTCCTGCACGGCTACGGCGGCCCGGCCGAGATGGTAAAAGCCTTCGCCGACCTCGGCGCGTATTTCTCCTTCAACGTCGAGCTGCTCCAGCCACGCATGCAGGCGCGATTGGAGAACTTCCGAACCATCCCCGTCGACCGGCTCCTCGTCGAGACCGACGCCCCGACCAAGCCGCCGGCTGCAGCACACAACCGCTTCCCTCTGCCCGCCGGTCCCGCAGGCGAAATCAACCACCCGGCCAACCTCATCGTCGCTTACGAGCAACTCGCTGCCCTGCGCGGCATCCCGCTCGACACGCTCGCAGTCCAGGGGGAGCAAAATTTCCGGCGGCTATTCCTCTGATCTGGGGGCAGCGCGCTTGCGCGCGCCGGAAATGCGCCCGCAAGGGCTGCCCAGGCCGAACCTGCGCGGATTTTGGCATTTGCTGCCCATGGAGCACTCGCGCCTTCCCTTGCGGCACCGGTTGGAGGTTGGATTACGGCCATCCCCGCAATGACCACGAACATTCCCACCATTATCCAGGGAGGCATGGGCGTCGGCGTTTCCGGCTGGCGCCTCGCCCGCGCAGTGGCGCAGACCGGCCAGTTGGGCGTCGTCTCCGGCACCGCCCTGCCTCTCGTTCTCGCCCGTCAGCTTCAACTGGGCGACCCCGACGGCGACCTCGCGCGCGCCGCCGCCCGTTTCCCCCGGCCCGAGGTGGTCGAACGCGTATGGGCGGCTTACTTCGTGCCCGGCGGCAAGCCGGCCGACGCCGCTTTCAAGGCGATCCCGATGCCGGCGCTGCAGCCCAGTCAGACCTTTCTCGATCTCGCCGTTCTCGCCGCCTTTGTGGAGGTGACTCTCGCCAAGGAAGGCCACTCCGGCCCGGTCGGCATCAACCTGCTGGAAAAAATCCAGCTGCCCACGCTGCCCACGCTCTTCGGCGCGATGCTCGCGGGCGTGGACTACGTGCTCATGGGCGCCGGCATCCCGCGGTCCATTCCGGGCGTGCTCGACGGTCTCGCCCGCGACGAACCGGTCGAACTGAAAATGGATGTCACCGGCGCGCTCGCCACCGACGACTGCCTCAGTCGCTTCGATCCGCGGCCCTACCTTGGCGCCTTATCCGGCGCAGTCACACGTCCGCGTTTCCTGCCGATCATCTCCTCCGCCACGCTCGCCCTCACGCTCGCGCGCAAGTCCAACGGCCGCGTGGACGGTTTCGTGGTCGAGGGCCCGCTGGCGGGCGGCCACAACGCTCCGCCGCGCGGCCCCCTCGTGCTCAGCGAAACCGGCGAACCCCTCTACGGCCCGCGCGACATCCCCGAGTTGCCCAAGATCCGCGACCTCGGCCTGCCGTTCTGGCTGGCCGGTTCCTGCACCGACCCCACCAAGCTCGCCGAGGCCCGCGCGGCCGGCGCCGCCGGCGTGCAGGTCGGAACGGCTTTCGCCTTCTGCGAGGAATCCGGCATGCTGCCCGAACTCAAGCGCAAGGTCTGCGCCCTCAGCCGTTCACTCGGGGCGCTGAAGGTCCGCACCGATCCGCGCGCCTCGCCCACGGGTTTCCCGTTCAAGGTTGTGCAGATGCTCGGGACGCTCTCGGATGAAATCCGGGTCGCCGCCCGGCAGCGCATCTGCGACCTCGGTTACCTCCGCGAACTCTACCGCAAGCCCGACGGCTCCGTCGGCTACCGCTGCGCCGCCGAGCCGGTCGAAGATTACGTCCGCAAGGGCGGCGCCGCCGAGGATACCAAGGGCCGCCTCTGCCTGTGCAACGGACTCATGGCCAACATCGGCCTCGGACAGTTGCGCTTCGGGAAGGCCGAGGACCCGCTGCTCACCGCCGGCGACGATGTCGCCAACCTCGCGCGCTTCCTGCCCGCCGGAGCCGATTCCTACCACGCCGCCGACGTCATCCGCTGGCTGCTGGGCACGCCGGCTGTCGCTTAGGGCCGCACTGGAGGAAGGGGTCTCCGAACCCCGCCCTCCATTTTACCCGCCCGCCACCCGCCGCACGACCTCTCCCGCCGCGGCGAAACCAAAACCCGCCGTCACAAACACCGCCGTGCCGAATCCGCTGGCGCAGTCCAATTGGAGATTCGAGCCCGGTTCCGGCTCCGTGGCACAGGTGCCGTTGGCCCACGGATAAACCGGCTTCTCCTGTGACGACACGCACGGGATGCCGTAGTCGTTGCCCTCGCCCTTCGCGAAGCCGTGGTCGCGCCGCAGCTTCCGGCGCACGAGCTTCAGCAGGTCGTCGCCGTGCGCGCCGCCGAGATCGCCGGTGCGGATGCGCGTGGCGTCGCGCTTGCCGCCGGCCCCGCCGACCGTGACGACCGGCTGGCCGCGCTTCACGCATTCGGCCAGCACCAACGCCTTGTTGGAAACCTTGTCGATGCAGTCCACGACCCAGTCGAACCGGCTCGCGAGCAAACGCGCCGCCGACTCCGCCGTGAAAAATTCCCCGACTGTCGTCACCCGGCACGCCGGGTTGATGAGCCGCACGCGCTCGGCCAGCGCCATGACCTTGGGCCGCCCGATGTTGCCGTCGAGCGCGGGGAGCTGGCGGTTGACGTTGGTCACACACACGTCGTCGAGGTCGATCAGCGTGAGCGCCCCGATGCCCGACCGCGCCAGCCCTTCCACGGTCCACGAGCCCACGCCGCCCACGCCGATCACGGCGACATGCGCCGCCTGCAGGCGCGGCAGCGCCGCCGCGCCGTAAAGTCGGCCCAGTCCGCCGAAGCGTTGGAGATAATCCTCAGAAAGTTGGCTCATGTTTGTTTCCCTGCGAGAAGCCGTTCCACCGCCTCAAATGCCCTCTGTTCGCGCGCGACCCACTCGCCGCTGATCAGCACAAAGGACAGCCCGCGCCGCTCCAAGGCCCCGCGCCACACGCGCATGGCCTTCTCGCGGTCCGCCGGGTCCGGAAAGCACCGCTGCGGGTCCGGCGTGAACGGCACGTCGATGTCCAGCAGCAGGTAGAGCGCGTAGTTTTTGCAGCGTTGCTCCGCCCCGCGCCGCAGCTCCTCGGGCGTGGTGCCGTAGAGCAGGTCGCTCCAGAGCATCGTCGTGAGCGCATCGGTGTCGCAGATGATCAGGCGTTCCGCCTGCGCCGCGGCCGCGTCCTCGCGCCGCCACTGCTCCTTGGCCACGGGCAGCATGTCCTCGAGCGTCAGCGCTCCCTGCACGTCCCAGCGTTCGCGCGCATATTCCGCCACGAGCGGGGCGCGGAAATGCGCGGCGAGTTTCCCGGCCAGCTCGGTCTTGCCCGTGGACTCGGGGCCATAGACGGCGATGCGTTTGGGTTGATGCATGACGGGTTGCATACGCTCAGCCGGTTGCAGGGCCAGTCTGTGACTGGCCAGGCCGGTCGGAGACCGGCCCTACCGTGCGCCGCCATTCGCGCCAGCCCCAAAGCGCCATCAGCCAGAAGATCACATAAAGCCCGGCGGTGAGGTGCAGGTCCTTCACCCAATAGACTCCGATCGCCACCGTGTTGACCACGAGCCAGCCGATCCAGTTCTCGAGCTTCTTGCGCGCCTGCAGCCACTGCGCGATCAGGCTGAACACGAGGATGAATGCGTCCCAGCACGGCAAGGCTGCGTCGGTCGTCCGCTGCATGGTGGCGCCCCAGCCGGCGGTGACGACCGCGCCCGCCGCCACCCAGGCGGCCATCGCGGCCGGCCTGAGCCGCGTCACCGGCAGCTCGCTGCGCGCGGCGGTGTGCCGGTGGCGCAACCAGTGCCACCAGCCGTAGGCCTGGATGACAAAGAAGCAGCCTTGGAGGATCACGTCGGAGTAGAGCTTCGCGCCGTAAAACACCCAGGCATACACCGCCACCTGCACGAGCCCGACCGGCCAGCCCCAAATGTTCTGCCGGATCATCAGCCAGACGCCGAGCACCCCCAACAGCGTGCCGATGACTTCCCAGATGCTCATGAAGCCCGGGCGGAGCCCTCGAGCCACGCTTCCATCGCCTCGCGGGTGATGGTGTGCGACGCGGCGCAGCGCGGGCACTGCACGTGGATCAGCTCGCTGTCGCCGAACAGTCCGGCCATGTCCGCCCGGGCCGCCGGCGCGAGGGCGTTGAGGATGCGGCTCTGCTTGCAGCCGCAATGCCAGCGGTAGAAACGGCGCTCGATGCGCGCGAGCGTCTGCGTCCGCGCCAGCGTCCGCACCTCCTCGACGTTCACGCTGCGCAGCCAGGCCTCGTCACAGTCGGGATGGGACACGAGGAAGGCGTAACGGTCGTCACCCAGCTCGAAGAAGCGCGCCTGCCGCTGCTCGCTGCCGGCGTAGAAGGTCTCGGCGGCGCGGAAGATGTCGGCCTCCTCGAAGTTCACCACGCTGCGCCGCTTCTCCGCGCTGCGCGAAGGCATCATTTCGCCGTAGAAGACGTTGTGCGGCGCCTCGCGGACGTTCTCCGTGAAGAGCCGGGCCGCCACGATGCAGTCCTCGTTGTCCCCGGCGAGGAACAGGTTCAGCCGCGGCTCCTGCAACCCGAGCGTCCAGGCGAAGTGCTCGTTGCGCGGACGCGAGGCGCCGTGCAGCGTGAAGGCCACCAGCGCCTGCTTGAGCAACACGTCGTGCTCCGGCGCGTGCCGCAGCTTGTGGTCGGCGAGGTGCAGGTAGTAGTCCACCAGCAGCGGCCCGAGGTCGGCCTGCACGAGCAGGACGTTGCGATGGCGGATGAAATCCACCGTGACTTCGGTGCCATTCGGCTCGTGGTTCTGCGCTTCGGACATTCCTCCGCAATGTAATGATGTTCCGCCGTTGTCCAGCGCGCCTACGCGCACATGAGGAAGTCCCGGCCCTCGACCCAACCGCGCCGGACCAGCCGGCTGCGGGTGTCCTCCCGGGCGCCGCGCTTCGCGACATAGCCCAGCACGAACATCCCGCCGGGCTCCGGCAGCTCATCCGGAGAAATCACCGGCACGCCGCCGACCCGTTTTCCGGTCTTTCTGGCATCGATGTCGATGTAGCCGGCGATCTTCAGACCGTGCACCTCGAGATGCGCCGCCCGCTTCCGCGTCGGCCGGCCGGCGCCCCAGATCCAGACCTGCTGGTCGGGCGATTCGTCCCGGCGAGCCTTCCTCTCACGGCTCATCCGGAGGATTCGCCCTACCTCCCGCGCCACATACGCCGCCTTCGTCCGGAAGAACGCCTCCGCATCGTAGCGCGGATCGGTCCGCGACAGGCGCCCGGGCCGGTCGTGCCAGGTCAGCAGTTCTCGCGGCACCTTCGCCATCCGCACACCGGCCCCGAGCCAGCGCAGCCACAGCTCATAATCCTCCGGAAAATCTCCGTCGCGGTAGCCGCCGTGCCGCTCCACGAGTTCGCGCCGGAACATCACGCTCGGATGCGCCAGCGGCGACTCCACGAAACGGTTCAGCGCGATCTGTTCCGGAGTCGCCAGCGAGTTGATCCAGTCCACATGCAGCGCGTAGCCGGCATTCGCCGCCGGATCGCCCCCGAAGCCCACCCGGCAGGACACCAAGCCGGTGCCCGGATTTGCTTCCAGGCATGCCGCCTGCGCGGCGAGCCGCTCCGGGTGGCACTCGTCATCCGCATCCATGCGCGCAACCAACCGCCCCCGGGCGGCCGCCAGACCGGCGTTCAAGGTGGCCACGATTCCCCGCGCCGGCTGCTCGATCAGCCGCATGCGCCGCTCCTCCCGCGCCGCCGCCCGCAGCCACTCCCGCGTGCCGTCGGTCGAGCCGTCGTCCACCACGACCAGCTCCCAGTCGGCCCGCGTCTGGCGCTGCACGCTGGCCACCGCCCGGGGGATCGTCGGGAGGGCATTGCGCACGGGCAGCAGGACGGTGAGGGCGGGCACCGGTCGAGGAAAGGGGCCGGGAGACCCGGGAGAAAGCCATTTTCCGCGATTGCGTTGGCGCTAAAAATCTTCCGAAGTTCGCCCCGTATGTCAGAACGTATCTCAACCAAACCCGTTGTTGAAGAGGAATTCTCCCTCCCCTTGTTTCTTGCCGTCGTCGCCGCTTCCTTCTCGGGCGTGATCGGCCTCGTTTGGTGGCTGGCCCCCGCCGCCGTCTGGGCCGCGCAGACCCAGGCCGTCTGGTGGCAGTATCTCGCCCTTTTCCTTGGGGTCTCGATGTTCAACTGCTTCATGGAATTTTTCTTCCACCGCTACGTGCTGCACAAGCCGGTGCTTCCTTTCCTCAGCTACTTCTACCGCCAGCACACGCATCACCACAGCCTCACCCGGATCGCCCGTCGCCGCACGCCCGGCGGTCTCGAGGTCAACTTTGTGGAAAACTATTACCCGATCGTGAAGGACGAGCAGAAGGAGGCCTCGTTTTTCCCCTGGTATACCTACCTCACCTTTGCTGCGTGCATGACCCCGTTTCTGATCGTGCTGCAGTGGCTCTTTCCCTCCCTGCCCTGGTTCATTGCAGGCTACAGCGCCATCGCCTCCTCCTTGCTGATCTACGAGCTCTTCCATGCCATCGAGCACTGGTCCTTCGAGAAATGGGCTCCGCTCATCGAGCACCCGCGCTTCGGCGGCTTCTGGCGCAAGGTTTACAGCTTCCACCTCCGACACCACGCCGTGATCGACTGCAACGAGGCCATCTCGGGCTTCTTCATCATGCCCGTGGCCGACTGGGTCTTCGGCACCTGCATCATCCCCGGCGTGCTCTACAAGCACGGTCAGACCGTCGCCGAGGAAAAGGAATTCCTCAGCCCCAAGCCCGTCGCGCTCATCCGCTGGCTCGACCGCCTGACCGACAACATGGTCAAGCAGCGCCGCCTGCGCGCGCAGAGCACGACGTAATGTCGGTCGGTCACCAGGTGGTCAGGCGGGGCCTCCGGAACCCCGCCTTTTTTGTGGGCCGCAGGCGGACTGGCGTAGCCACAACCCGCCCTCACTTCCCGATCACGCCTTTCTTCTGGAGCTTGCTTACCTTGGGCCGGATCACGAAGGCGCAGTAGCGCTGGTTCGGGTTGTTTTTGAAGTAGTCCTGATGGTAGCCCTCGGCCGGGTAGTATTTCGGCAGCGGGCTGATCTCGGTGACGATCGGGTCGTCGAACTGCGCCTGCGCGGCGGCCTTGCCCTTCTCAGCGGCGGCCTTCTGCGCGTCGTCGTGATAAAAAATCACCGAGCGGTATTGCGTGCCCTCGTCCGCGCCCTGGCGGTTGAGCGTCGTCGGATCGTGCGCCTCCAAAAACACCTCGACCAAGCGCTCATAGCTGACGACCGCCGGGTCAAACTCGATGCGGATCACCTCCGCGTGGCCGGTCTCGCCGGTGCAGATCTGCTGATAAGTCGGATTCGCCACATGGCCGCCGGCGTAGCCGCTCTCCACGCGCTTCACGCCGGGCAACAGTTCGAACACCGCCTCCGTGCACCAGAAGCAGCCGCCCCCGAAGGTGGCGAGCTGGATTTGCGAAGAAGCAGATGATTGGGCTTGGACGGTCATGGTCAGAGTAAGCAAAAGCAGGGATTTGATCCAAAATTGCATGC
>JAUPWC010000123.1 GCA_030916665.1 Verrucomicrobiota bacterium | reverse complement strand
ACGACTTCTTCGGTGAACTCGACAGCAAGTCCGCCACCCACGAAACCCCGAAGTCCTGACCCCCATGACCGCCCGCCTCCTTTCCTGCCTCGCCCTCGTCACCCTCTCGACCGTGGTCGCCCACGCGGACAGCGCCGCCGACATCCGGCGCCGCATGGAGCAGCGCCTTCCCGCCATCGACGCCCTCAAGGCCGAGGGCGCTGTCGGTGAGAACAACCGCGGCTTCCTCGAAGTGCCGCCCGCCGGCAAGGCCAGCCCTGGCGCCGTGATCGCCGACGAGAACCGCGACCGCGAAACGGTCTATGCCCTCATCGCCAAGCAGACCGGCGCCACGGCCGACGCCGTCGGCAAGGCCCGCGCCCGCCAGATCGCCACCGGCAGCAAGTCCGGCGTGTGGATTCAGGACGAAGCCGGACAGTGGAAGAAGAAGTGAGCCCGCCCCGGGTGGTCAGCCGCCGGGAGGCGGACGGTTGGGATCGCGGACCGGCTGCTCGATCGGGTTGCGCTCGGGCCCGTAGTTGAACTTGTTATCGTAACCATCGCCGCGGAACTCGGCCGGCAGTTCGAGCAGGACCGGCACGGCGGTGCCGTTGATTGAGGCGGGCGTGTATTTCCATTTCACCACCGACTTGGCGACCGCCAGGGCGAACAGCCGGTGGGTGAACTCGTAGCAGTGGAGGGTCTTCACGGCGCCATCGGCCCCCACGAAGACCAGGAAGCGGGCGTGCCCTTCCTGTTTGCCCTGGCGCAGGCTCTTGGGGAAGCCATAGGGCAGGGAAGTCTTCACCTCCGGCGGTTTCGCGCCCTCGGGCAGGAGGAAGGAGCGGGACTTCTCCGTGACGCCCGCCTTGTTGAGGGCGGCCATGAGCTCGGGTCCGAGCCCGGCGCCATCGCCGCTTGGAACAACCAGCGTGTTCGGCCCGAGCAGCTTGGTCAGGTAGGAAGGCTCGAAGATGATGTCCTCGAGAGTGAGGGACGGTTCTTTTTGCTCCTTCTTGTCGGCCGCCCCGGAAAGTCCCGTGACGAGCAACAGCAGAAGGCAAAACAGGCGGGCGGTCAGTTGCATGACGGGAGGCAAGGCAAACACCGGCGGGCTCGCAATCCGTTTTCCCGGGTGAATGCGGCGCGGCGGTCGGTCTTCACCGCGGCTGGCCGAAGGCGATGTCGTGGCCGTCGAGGTCCTGAATGCCGAATTCGCGGACGTTATACGGCTTGTTGCCGAGGCCGTAGTCGATCTTCGCACCGCGCTGCGTGAACTCGGCGAAGAGGGCGTCCACGTCGTCCACCCAGAAATAGACGTTCCAGATGCCGCGGTTCACCTGCCAGTGCGGCGTGAGGGTTGTGCCGTGCGGCGCCTGGCTCAGCATCAGGTGCAGGCCGTCGCGGCGGAGGATGACGAAGTTCGGCGGCTCGCCCCAGAACCGGTCGTAGCTGAAGCCGAGCACATCGCGGTAGTGGTTCGCCGCCGCCACGACATCACGGACGAGCAGCACGGGCGCGGAGGAGGTGAGGCGGGCGGGGTTCATACAGAGATTGGCCACAAAAAACGTGAAAAGCGCAAAAACCAAACATCAGTCGGACCAGAGCAGTGCGGGTTCGTTGCGGACATCCCAGATGCGGACGATGCCGCTGGTTTGAGCTGTAGGAGCGGCTTTACGCCGCGAACCAGGCCAGGTCGGGCCAATGCCGGACGGGTTAACCACGAAACACACGAAAGACACGAAAGCGCAAAGCTTGCGGGCCTCGAAGGGAAGTCACTGCCCGGCGAGTATGCGCAGGATCACGGCTTCCATCTTGGGGTCGGCCTCCGGATGGAAGGCATGCGGTTTCACCGACCCACGATCCGGCGGATTTTCGCCGAGGTGACCTCGCCGGGGATGCCCTCGACCTGACCGCTGCGGATTTCGGTCACGCGGCGCTGGACGGTCTCCGACCAGGCTTGACTCTGCGCAGGGGAGGGGCGGCCGTGCAGTTCGAGCAGGATGCGATCCACTACCTCGGCCACCACGTCAGGCGGCAGGGCCTTGGTCTCCGCGACGATCTGATCAGCGGTCATGCTCATGACTGGACGGTGCAGATTTTCAGGCGGTAGGCAACTATCCGATCGGTAGGTCGGCGACAGCGATAGCTCAGCGGTAATGCTACTAACTACAAAGCCAGACCCTATATCCGGCTCCTATCCGCCGCCTATGGTCTTTAGGTCTGGTTTTTTGCGTTGGTCGATTATCTGCATAGCGATCACACTGAAGAAGGTCATTACAGTTTTGTTCAACTCGGCCACCTCAGTGCGACTGATAGAACGTGTGAATTGATGACCTGCCTTGCCCTTGTTCTCGTTCACGTCGGCATTATGCACGATGTGATGTCGACGTGAGACTAGTTCAGACAACGGTTTAAGTAGAGGCTTCAGCAGATTTGAGTCTATGCCAATCTGGCTAATCGCTTTGGCGATGTCGGCTGTGTCGTTAAACGACTGCCTTGCGAGGTGAGCCTCCAAAGAAGTGTTCCATATCTCGTCTACAGTTTTCCCTTGGAAACGATAAAGTTCGCCCAAAAGGAATTTTTCAGGTCGCCCATGATCATTTATCCCTGCCAAAGCGATTGCGTCGAAAGTTTCCTTGCATCTCTTAATACGGAATCGAAGTAGGCTTCTCAATCCATCCTCCAACGTTGCGTGCAATAAAACTATAGCTGCCCGCAACATATCAGTGCGGTGAATTTGTGAGCGACCTCGCTTTTCGCCGTCTCGCGAGCGCAATAAATTATACATTGCGATTAGGCTACTGACTCTTGCGGAGTTTGTCAGGACTCGGCTCATTGCAGCCGATAATTCTGGTTCGCCTGGTATCGCTAGCTCGGCGGTTAAACTGGTTCGCCTGCGCATAATGCTTTTGGCCTCACCCGACCATCTTGCCATTCTGATAGACGACTTTGCCGGAGACGATCGTGGTCTTCACGCGGCCGGTGAGGTTTTGTTAGTCCCAGGGGGAGTT
>JAUPWC010000122.1 GCA_030916665.1 Verrucomicrobiota bacterium | reverse complement strand
TCATCGGCCGTCTGCCGGTCGTCTCGGTGCTCGACGAACTCAAGGTCGCCGACCTCGAGAAGGTTCTGCTTCGCACCAAGAACGCGATGGTGAAGCAGTATTCCAAGCTCTTCGCGATGGACGGCGTGCAGCTCAAGTTCACCCGCGACGCCATCGTGGCCATCGCCAAGAAGGCGATTGAGCTCAAGACCGGCGCCCGCGCGCTCCGCGCCATCCTCGAAAAGATCATGCTGGAGGTCATGTATGACCTGCCGGCGCGTGACGACATCTCCGAGGTCATCATCGATCAGGCCGTCGTCGAGGGGCGCAAGAAGCCGCAGCTCAAAAGGCCCGGAACGGCCAAGTCCGACAAGAACGCCGCCTGATCCGGGCACGCGTGCAGAACCTGCAAGGCCCGCGACAGCGGGCCTTTTGCTTTACACCCCCGGCTTGCCAGCGACCTTTGCGCGGCCAAGCGTGCGGCCTCGTCGCATGCGCTTTGCCGCCGTCACCCTTCAGGATTTCCGCAACCTGCCTCTCATCGGGGTCGCCCTGTCCGGGAGGCGGACCTTTCTGCTCGGGCCCAATGCCCAGGGTAAGACCAATTTCATCGAGGCTCTCGGTTACGTGACGGCCCTGCGATCCTTTCGCGCTGCCGAGACGCGCGCGCTCATCGGCCTCGGCCGGCCGCAAGCGGGCATGGCTTTCACGGTCGAGCACGAATCCTTCGGGGCCAGCCGGGTGACCATCACGCTCAAGCCAGACGGACGCGAGGTGATGTGGGAGCAGGGCCGGGTGACGCGTTTGGGCGATTTCATCGGCCGCTTCCCGACGGTGGTGTTTTCCTCGCAGGACAACCAGCTGCTGCGAGGCGCACCGGCGCTGCGGCGCCGCTGGCTGGACCTGACGCTGGCGGCGATGGATCCGGCCTACCTGACCGCCTTGCAGGGCTGCACCCGCGCTCTGGCCGAGCGCATTCTCCTGCTCAAGCGTGGCAACCGCGACACCGGGATGATCGAGGCCTTCGAGCACGAACTGGCCGGGCACGCTGTGACCCTCGTCGCAAAGCGGGCGGCGGGCATCACGGAGCTGGGCGAGGCTTTCCGCGTCGCCCATGCGCGCCTCGTGCCCGATTCGGAGACCGCGGGCTTGGTTTACGGACCCGACAGCGCCGCCGCCACCCGCGAGGATTTCGCCGCGCTGCTGGCCAAGAACCGCCCGCGGGACACGCTGCTGAAATCCACGGAGCGAGGCCCGCACCGCGACGACCTGGAGTTCCTGCTCAACGGCCGGCCAGCGCGGCAGTTCGCCTCCGAAGGACAGCAACGCTGCCTCGTCATCGCGCTGCGGCTCGCCCAAGCGGCCTATTTCAAGACCAGGGGCGGTGTCACGCCGGTGCTGCTGTGCGACGATGTGCTGGGGGAACTCGATCCCCAGCGCCGCGAACGCTTCTGGGCCTCGCTCGAAAACGATCCACAGGTCATCGCCACGGGCACGAGTTTGCCCGCGGATGCGGTTGGGTGGCAGGTGCTCAGAGTGGAAGGCGGGCAGGTGAAGTCAGAAGGATGAAGGGAGAATGATGAAGTCCGATCCACATTCGACCACCCGCGGCTGTCATCCTGAGCGTAGCGAAGGATCCAAGAAAGGATCTCTCCGATGATCTTTGATGCCTGGCAATGGGCGTTGCTCGCCGTGGCGGCGGTGTTCTTCGGGTTTTCCAAGACCGGCATCCCCGGCATTTCGATCCTGTCGGTCGGCATCTTGGCGAACCTGATGCCCGCGAAGCAGGCGACCGGCGTGGTCCTGCCGATGCTGATCTTCGCCGATGTCTTCGCGTTCTTTGTCTATCGCAAGAACCTCGATTGGCGGCGTGTCGGCCGGTTGTTGCCCTGGGCGGTGGGTGGCGTGGTGCTGGGGTGGCTGGCGCTCGGCCGCATTGATGACCGGCAGACGGCGCGGCTGGTGGGCGTCATTTTGCTGTTCATGCTGGGCGTGAACCTGTGGCGCCGCTGGAAGAATCCCGACGACGCGGCGGCCCACGCGCCGATTTGGTTCGGTCCGGCGATGGGTCTCTTCGCCGGGTTCACCACCATGATCGCGAATGCCGCCGGCCCGGTGATGACGCTCTACCTGCTCGCGATGCGCCTGCCCAAACTCGAGTTTCTCGGCACGGGCGCGGCGTTTTTCCTCGTGATCAACTGGATTAAGGTGCCCTTCGCCGTGCAGCTCGGGATCATCAATTCCTCCAGCCTGTCGCTGGATCTCTGGTTGCTGCCCGCCGTGGCCCTCGGTGCGCTGCTGGGGCGTCCGATCGTCGAGCGGGTTAACCAGCGGTGGTTCGAAAATCTATCCTTGGGTTTCGCCGCATTGGCGGCGCTGAAGCTGTTGGTGTGGTAGGGCGCACCGGCCCGGTGCGCCGGGATCGTGATTTCGGCTTTCGCGGCGGAGCGGGACGCTCTGCCCTGCCTGACGATTCTGGTTTCAGAGGCTTTCTTTTCGGTGCCTTCCGTGTATTCCGTGGGCACTCCCATGGCACGCGCATCCGTCAGGCAACTTTGGAAAGCCAAGCTCGAGGGCAAACTCGCACCCAAGACCTGGCCCGATGCGCCGGCGCTCCAGCGTCCGGCCTTCGCGGGACGCGTGCTGGGCGTGGACCCCAGCTTGCGCGGGACCGGTCTGGCGTTGATCGAGTTCGCGCCGGGCCGCCAGCCGGTGCTGTTACGCTGCCTGACGGTGAAGGTCGCGACGAAACACCCGATGCCGCACTGCCTCGCCGAAATCCACCGTGCCGTGGCGGCGTTCATGGCGGATTTCGAGCCGCGGCACGTTGCGCTGGAGCAGACGATCTACGTGCAGAACTTCCAGACCGCCCAGATCCTCGGCGCGGCGCGCGGCGCGGCCATCGCGGCGGCGGCGTTGCGCGGGAGCGACATCTTCGAATACGCCCCGCTGCGCGTGAAGCAGGCCGTGGTCGGAGCTGGTCGCGCGAGCAAAGAGCAGATGGCCCGCACGGTCATGTCCATGCTTGGCCACGGTCGAACGCTGGCCTTCGACGAAGCCGATGCCGCCGGCGTGGCCCTGTGCCACGCGATGACCTGGCGCGGGTGAAGCAGACCGGGTCACATGGACCCGGTGCCACTTCCGGCAAGTTTGCCGCTTACTTCGGAGGATCGAGACTGATGTCCAGCTTCTCGAGCGTCACGCCGAGCTGGCGGTCGTATTCGGCGAGGGCCTTGTGGTAGTCGGACATCGCGGCGGCCTCGCGGACTTCGGCGATGGAGAGGAGTTCCTGCTGCTGGGCTACGAAGAAGGTGCTGCTCTGGCCGACGCGCAGACGCTTCACCTCGGCGTCGAGCGTGGCCTGGGCGGACTCGCGGGCGCGGCGGGTGGCCTGGATACGTTTCTGGACGGTCTCGATCTGCCCCGCGGCGTTGCCGACGGAAACCAAAATGGCCTGTTCGATCTGCTCCAGTTGCGTGGCGGCCTGGCGCTGCTGGAGTTTTGCGGCCTGGTAGCGGCCGCGCTCGGTGGTGAAGGTAAGCGGCACGGACATCACCACGCCCCAGCTGTAACTGCGATAGTCCTTGTCCTGCACCTGGCGGCGGCTGGCGCTGCGGTCCTCGTCGAGGCCGTTGTGACCGTAGCTGCCCACAAGATCGAGACGCGGCAGCAGCTGGTTGCGCTGGAGGCGCGCGTTGAGGTCGCTGCGCTGGAGCACGAGTTTCGCCTGCTGGTAGTCGGGGCGCTTTTCCAGCGCGGAACGGAAGTCGGCTGCCGGGTCCACGAGCACGAGCGGTGCGGGCGGCGGCGGCTCGATGGCGAGGTTGCGGTCCAGCAGGGCGGGACTCTTGTCGTCGGAGATGAGCTGCTTCAGGAAATTCTCGGCGTCGCGCACCCGGCGCTGGGCGGAAAGCAGGTCGTCCTCGCGGCTGGCCACTCGCGCCTTGGCGGAGGTGACGTCGTATTCGGACATCGAGCCGACGCGGAAGCGTTTTTCGTTCTCGTCGAGCAGGCCGGCGGCGAGGTCGCGGGAGCGGGTCGCGCTGCGCAGGTAGGCGTAGGCGAAGTTGAGATCGTGGTAGGCGAAGGTCACGCGGGTGATGGTTTCGATCACGGACTGCTTGAACTGCCAGTCGCTGATGGCGCGGTTGGTGCGCGCGATGCGGATGGAGGCAAGGGTGGGACCGAAGCCGAAGTCCCGGAGCAGCGGTTGCGTGCCGGAGAGGCCGGCGAAGGAGTCGAAGTTGTCGGTGTAGGCGTTAAAGGTGCCGCGGGCGTTGGTGGTGCTGGCGCCGAGGCGATAGGTGAGGCCCCAGGGCAGCAGGCCGCCCACACCCACGTCGTAACTTTCCGACTCGTCGCTCGTGGTGTTGCGGAGACCGGTGTTGGTATCGAAGGTGAGCAGCGGGTTGCGGTTGCCGGCGTTGGTGTAGCGTGCGCTCAGCACGGGATCGAACTTCCCGAGCGACTCGGTCACGCGCGCCGAGGCGATGGCGGCGTCAAAGCCCGAGACCTTGATGGTGAAATTCTTCGCGAGCGCCTGCTCGATGGCCTGACTGAGGGACAGGGGTTCGGCGGCAGGAGCCGTGTCAGCGGCGGCGCGAACGAAGAGGACGAAAAAAAGGAGGCTCCGGAGTTTGGACATCGGGGATAGGATGAATCCCGTTTTGCAACCGGCATGCCAGCGGTTTGCCTAAATGCAAGCATCAGAAAGCCAATTGCTTGCGTCCGGTTGAGCAGCAGCCCTGCTCGGCACGTTCACCGACGTCGGGATTGAGGAATCCCGGGAATGGGAAATTCAGCGCGCTTGCTTTGCCGGAATAGCAACAGAGCGAAGCGGCAGCGTGGAGCCACGCTTTCGTCTGCGACTCAAGCGCAGCTACGGGATTTTGCGCCTACCTCTTGCGCATCAGGACCAGCGCGAAAGGACGGATCTTCACGGTCATGATGCCGCCGACGACCACGGGTCGCTTTCGGCGAACTTCTTCGCTTGCTCGGAGTTGTCGGCCTCGAAGATGACGAGGCCGAAAGGCTTGTCGCCCGGTTCGAGCGTGCGGCCGACGACGACGAAGCTGCCGCCCTCCGTGGTGGCGAGACCGAGCAACAACAGGACCAGAAAAGCCAGACGGGGCTGGGTGAGAGACAAGAGCCGAGCCCAAGCCCGCGGGGCGCCCAGCTCAAACGCAATTCTGCCGCACGGGTTGGGGGAGGGCGAGCCGGCCTGACGAGCTGTAGCCGCGCGGAGGTCCTCACCGGCTCCGAGGAAGGGGCGACGTCCTCCCTGCGGCTGCGGCACAAGGATGGCAGCTACCGGCACGTGCA
>JAUPWC010000121.1 GCA_030916665.1 Verrucomicrobiota bacterium | reverse complement strand
CCGGACAGTTCTAATTTGAAACCGCGCGCTTTGCGCGGAAACCGGCTTCACATCGGGCCCGCAACATGCCGAAATCAGTTCGTGGCCCCACGCACCCTGCTTGTCCTGCTGATCCTCGGCGTCTGCGCGCGCCTGCACGCCACCAGCGACTGGCCGGATGCCGACGGCGCGCGCTTCCAGGGCGAACCCGCCGCGCTTTTCGGCTCGCTGGCGCTGTTCCGCACCGCTGACCCTGTCCTCAAACGCGTGCCCCTGCGCGCGCTCTCGGCCGAGGATTGCCGGCGTTTCCACCAAGCCCTCTCAAGCCGGCCCGCCCGCGCCGTGCGTTGGACGGAGGCGCAGGGCGCCGTGACCCGCGAACTCAACGGCTCGCTCAAGCGCCTCGAATACCAATATCGCCGCATGATCCTGGCCGACCTCGCCAGCCGGCCCGAGCCGGAGCTGCTCGTCGTCATCTACGGTTACCACGGCGACTCGGGCACTTGGATGCTCTCGAACAACATCGTGCCGATCCATCACCGGCTGCAGCGCGTCTATCCCGGCCTCACCGCGACGGTCTTCTACGGACTCTGGCACAACGAGGAGGAGCACGAGCGTGTCACCATCCAGTCGTGGACGCCGTGGCTGGTCACCGATTTCAAGCGTCAGAAAGACATGCCCGCCCTCGCCCGCCGCGCCCCGCCTGACGGCTCGTCCATGGTCGTGATGACCCGCGACGGCGACCTGCTGCTCGGCGCCCGCCCTCTCAACCTCGCCGCCATCCGCACATTCATCGACGATCTCTCGGACCTCGTCTGGGTCGCCAGCCCGCTCAACAGCCGGACTTGGACCGACCGTGCGCATTACGGACGGGCGGTGCGGGCTCTCGCCTACGCCCATTCCGACGCCGGCCCCGAGTTGATCGGCAATCCCCTCCGTGCCGACGGCCTGCGCCAGCGCGGCGTCGGTCGTGTCGCCGCGAAGCTCGAACTCGACGCCGAGGGCAAGGTCACCGCCGCCACGCTCCAGTCCGGCTCCGTCGTGCCCGAGAAACTGACCGCGCCGCTCACCGACGCGCTCAAACGCGCCGTGTTCCTGCCCGCCATGACCGGCGGCCAGCCCGTCGCATCCGCTTACGATTACGTGCTCGAAGTCCCGCCGGCCAACCCGCAGGCCGACGCCGACCTCGCGTGGCTCGACCGCAGCATCCGCGGCGAGGTGCCGCTGCTGGCCTGGAAAACGCTCGGCCCGATCCCGGTCAACGAACAGGAATTCAGCGAGATCGAGAGCATCGGTCCCGACGGACGGGTCGTGTTGCGCGCCTTCGAGGTCTCCGACCGGCGCGTTTCCCGAGCTTCGCAGGAGAGCGCCTTCAGCAGCGATTTTTTCGGCGAGGCCGGAGCCGCGAGCGTCGTGCCGGTGGACGGACAAGCGCAGGCCGTGGACGGCAAGGCCTACGCCTGGAAGGCGATCCAGTCGCAGAACGGCTACGTCAACCTGCAGGAGGGCATCTACCCACGGCCGGAATATTGCGTCGGTTACGCATGGACCGAGATCGAGGTCTCGGCCGACACCCAGGCCTGGCTCGGCATCGGCAGCGACGACGGACTCAAGGTCTGGCACAACGGCGAACTCGTGAACGACCGTTGGACGCGCCGCATCAGCCGCATCGACGACGACATTGTGCCGCTCCGCCTCAAGGCCGGCAAAAACCACCTGTTGATCAAAATCCAAAACGTGGCCGGCGACTGGAGTTTTGTCACCCGCCTGCGCTTCCGCGACCGATGAGCACACCCCACCCGTCCAAGGACCCGCTGCACGGCGTCACGCTCGAGAAAATCCTTACGGAGCTCGTCGCCGCCCACGGTTGGGCGGAACTCGGTCGCCGTGTGCGTATCCGCTGTTTCAACTTCGACCCCAGCATCGGCTCCAGCCTGAAGTTCCTGCGGCGCACGCCGTGGGCGAGACAGGAGGTCGAAAACCTCTACCGGGCCCATCTCGCGCACCGAACCCGCCATGGCTAAACCGACCGAACGCCCCGTCGCCCGCCGTCCGCACCGTTACGCGTGGCTGTGGGAACCGCTGGAAACGGACGCCACCTTCGTGCTGCGTGCGATGTTCGGGGCCAAGGCCGCCTACCTCGACGGCAAGCTCATGCTTTGCTTCTGCGCCGGCGAGGAACCGTGGCGCGGTCTGCTGGCCTGCACGGCGCGCGAGCACCACGCCGCCCTGCTGGCCGAGCTCCCCGCGCTCTCGCCCCACCCCATCCTGCCCAAGTGGCTCTACCTGCCCGAAGCGGCCGACAGCTTTGAAAGCGTCGCCGCCAAGCTCGTCGCGCTGGCCCGCCGCCGAGATGCACGGCTGGGTGTCACGCCACAACCGAAGAAGCGGAAGAAAGCCGCGCCGCCGCGCCGATCGAAAAAGTAGCCGCGTCGGAGCCCAGCGACGACGTGGTTTCACTGGATCCTTCGCTGCGCTCAGGATGACCGGAACGGGACAGCTCCCTCTCAGCGTGTCATTTTGAGCGAAGCGAAGAATCCAGCGGGAGAAGGGGCCAAACGCCAGTTACCCTCACGGCTCCCGCGCGGTGCGACCGCCGTCGTGCAGGACCGATCGCGTGGCCGGTTGCGACGACTCCGACGTAGCCGGCGGACTGTAGCTCGGCGCGGGGGGCGGAGTGTAGGTCGGCGCCGGCGGAGGCGAGGAGGAACGGGTTTCGGTCGAAGACGATGAAGAGCTGGACGGCGTGTAATCACGCCCGCGGCTGCCCGACGATTCGGACGACGGCATTGGGCGCGTGACGGAACCGTTGTCCGATGACCCGCGGTTTCGGTGAAAATCGGAACGGGTGGCCGGACGACTCGGGCCGACATTGGCGGAAGGCGTATAGGTGCTGCCCGGGCTCGTCGAACCCGACTGGTTGTCGCGCTCGCGCCAATTCGGGGGCGTGCCGCCGCTGTTGGCAGAATGATCGGGACGATCACGTCCCCGGTTGTCGTTTTCCCGATTGGTGCCGCTCCAGCGGTTGCGATCGCCATGGGACGGCACGTAGGAGGGCTTCAGCGCGCCATTGGGACGACCGTCAGTGGTCGGCGGATTGCGATCAGGCCGATGATCCGGCCGGCGGTCCGGGTGCCGCCAGTTGCCGGTGTAATGCGGATGAGCCCAGACCGGATAGTGGCTGCCGTATCCGTAGTAGGGATCGTCGTAATAGCGGAAGCTGAAGGCTCCGAATCCAAACAAGCCAAAGGGAGAATAGTCGTAGGAGTAGCGGGTATAAAGCGGGTAGGACGTGGTCGGATATGACGCCACCATCCTCACCTCGGTCGCCGGGAACCGTGTGTAGCGCACGACCACCCACTCCCCCTTGGGTTGCCCCTCCTCTTCCGCCAGATTGATGCGCAAATAGTAGTCGCCGCTGCCGGTCTGCCCCTCTTGGTTGAGGTATTCGATGGCCTTCGCCCGCAGGTGGGCCATTTCACGGTCGCTGAACTGGCGCTTGGTCGAGGTCTCGACGATTTCAAAGTCGTCAGCCGCTTGACGGCGGTAAGCCGAAGACTGGCTGGCGCAGCCGGCGAAAAAGCCGACGAAGCTCAGAACGAGGACCAACGCGCCGAGGCGGACGCAGGTTTTCATGGGGAAGGGTTGGGGTGAAAGGGCCAAACTTGGGACCGGTCCACCTCCACCCTGTTCCGCCGCGGCGCAGATTTGGCATGTATTTTCCATCCGCTTTGTGGCTGATTGGCGCCTTTGCCAGCCATGCCGCCCGACCTGAACGCCGTCCGCTCCTACCTCCTCGCCCTGCAGGACTCGATCTGCGACGTCCTGGAACGGGAGGATGGCACCGCCCGCTTCAAGGAGGACGCCTGGACGCGCGCCGAGGGTGGCGGCGGACGCTCGCGGGTGCTGAGCGAGGGCGCGGTGTTCGAGAAAGCCGGCGTCGGCTTCTCGCACGTCTCCGGGGCCTGCCTGCCTCCCTCCGCCACCGCCAGCCGCCCCGAACTCGCCGGCAAGCCCTTCCACGCCCTCGGCGTCTCGCTGGTCATCCACCCCCGCAACCCCTTCGTCCCGACCAGCCACATGAACGTGCGGTTCTTCCAGGCCGGCGACACCTGGTGGTTCGGCGGCGGGTTCGACCTGACACCCTACTACGGCTTCGAGGAGGACTGCGCCCACTGGCATCGCACCGCCCAGGCCGCAACCGGCGAACACTACCCGCGGTTCAAAAAATGGTGCGACGACTACTTCTACCTGAAGCACCGCGCCGAGCCGCGCGGCGTGGGCGGCGTGTTCTTCGACGACTTCAACGCGCCCGGCTTCGCGCAGAGCTTCGCGCTCATGCGCGCGGTCGGCGATGCCTTCGTGCCGGCCTACCTGCCGATCGTGCAGAAGCGCAGGGCCACGCCCCAGGGGGACCGCGAGCGCGACTTCCAGCTCTACCGCCGCGGCCGCTACGTGGAGTTCAATCTGGTCTGGGACCGCGGCACGCACTTCGGCCTGCAAAGCGGCGGCCGCACCGAATCCATCCTCATGTCCCTGCCCCCGCTTGCCGCGTGGCGCTACGACTGGAAACCCGACCCCGGCACGCCTGAGGCGCGGCTCTACGACGTGTTCCTGAAGCCGCGCAACTGGGCGGATGAATCAAACCACTAATCCACACTAATAGCTCACTAATCACCCGCTCTCATCGCTTGGAATTAGTGAGGCATTAGTGTCCATTAGTGGTTCAAAATGACTTCCCGCGAACGCTTCCTCGCCGCCACCGCCTGCTCGCCGCTCGACCGCCCGCCGGTCTGGGTGATGCGCCAGGCGGGCCGCTACCTGCCCGAATACCGCGCCCTGAAGGGCAAACACTCCTTCGTCGAGATGGTGCGCACGCCCGAGCTCGCGGCCGAGGTCACGCTCCAGCCGCTGCGCCGGTTCGCGCTCGATGCGGCCATCATCTTCTCCGACATCCTCGTCATCCCCGAGGCCCTCGGCCAGCCCTACAAGTTTCGTGACGGCGGCGGCATCGAAATGGAGTTCCGCCTCGATAACCGCCAGCAGCTCGACCGGCTGGACCCGGTCGGCGTGCAGTTCCGGCTCGACTACGTGGGCAAGGCCCTCGAACGCGTTAAGGCCGAGCTCAAGGGCGAGCGCGCCCTCCTCGGTTTCGGCGGCTCCCCGTGGACCCTCGCCACCTACATGGTTGAGGGCGGCAGCTCCGACGACTACGTGCGCATCAAGGAACTTTTCTACACCGACCGTGCGTTCTTCGACGCGCTGATGGAGAAGCTCACCGCCGCGCTCATCGAGTATTTCCAGATGCAGATCCGCGCCGGCGCCGACGCCATCCAGCTCTTCGACTCGTGGGGCGGCATCATCGCGGGCCAGGACTACGAAGCCGCCTCGCTGCGCTGGATGCGCGCGATCATCGCCGCTCTGCCCAAGGATTTTCCAGTCATCCTCTACGCCAAGGGTGTCAACTCCCAGCTCACCGACCTCGCCTTCAGCGGCGCCCGCGTGCTCGGCGTGGACTGGACCGTGGACCTCGGCGTCGTGCGCCGGCTCGTGCCCGCCAACATCGCATTGCAGGGCAACCTCGACCCGGTGCTCATGAACACCACCCCCGACATCGTGCGTCGCGAGACCACGCGCCTGCTCGAATCCCTGCGCGGCGCCCCCGGCCACATCCTCAATCTCGGCCACGGCATCATGCCCCAGGCCAAGATCGAGTGCATGGAGGCGCTGGTGGACACCGTCACCCGTTGGAAATGACCCGTATCGGCGCAACCATGGCCAAGATTTGCGCAGTCCTCCGGTCATGGTTTCGGTATCATCGGAGATAATCCGATGTCCGCTGCAACCTCCACGCACGTTGCCGTCGTCGGGGCCGGCATCACCGGCCTCACGGCGGCGTTCCACCTCGCCCGGCGCGGCTGCCGCGTCACCGTTTTCGAGAAAGGTTCCCAGCCCGGCGGCTCGATCCGCTCCCCTGCCGAGGAGGGCTGGCTCTACGAATCCGGCCCCAACTCCCTGCAGTTCGGCAAGGACATCAAGCAGCTGGTCGGCGACCTCGGTCTCGAATCTGCTGTCGTGCCCGCCGCCCCGCTGGCGAAACGCCGGTTCGTCGTCCGCGGCGGCAAGTTCGTGCCGGTGCCCTCCTCGCCGCCGGCCTTCCTGAAGTCGTCGCTCTTCGGCCTGCGCACAAAACTCTCGCTGCCGCTGGAAATGTTCAGCCGGCCGCGCGTGCGCACCACCGATCTCAGTCTCGCCGCACTGGTCCGCTCCCACTTCACGCAAGAACTCGTGGACTACGCGGTCAACCCGCTCGTCGCCGGCATCTACGCGGGCGACCCGGAGAAACTCTCCGTGCGTCACTCCTTCCGCATGCTCTGGGAGGCCGAGCGCTCCCACGGCTCGCTCATCCGCGGCATGATGGCCGGCGCCAAGGCCCGCAAGGCCGCCGGCGAGGGCGGCATCCCGCCGATCGTCTCGCTCAAGGGCGGCCTGCAGACCCTCACCGACACCCTCGCCGCGAAACTCCCGCCCGGCTCGCTCAAATTCAACGCGGCCATCGAAACCCTTCTGCCCGGCCAACCCCACCGCCTCGTGTGGCGGCAGGACGGCCAGACGCAGTCCGGCGAATTCGACGCCGTCGTGCTCGCCGCGCCGGCTGGAGCGCTCGCGCAGCTCACGGTCGGCTCGCTCGGCGAACGCCCGCTGGCTTCGCTCGAAAACATCCCCCACCCCCCGGTCAGCTCGCTGTTCCTCGGCTACCGTCGCGACCAAGTCACCCACCCGCTCGACGGCTTCGGCGGACTCGTGCCCGCGGTCGAACGCCGCAACGTCCTCGGCATTCTGTTTTCCTCGACGCTCTTTCCCCAACGCGCCCCCGACGGCCACGTGGCGCTCACCGTCTTTGTCGGCGGCATGCGCCAGCCCGACCTGGCCCGGCTCTCGTCGTCGGAACTGCTCGCCAAAATTGATCAGGATCTGCGCGACCTGGTCGGGGTGAACGGCGCGCCCGTGTTTCTGCGGCATACCTTCTGGCCCCGCGCCATCCCGCAATACGTGCTCGGCTACGAGCGCTGGCAGGAACAGCTCACCGCAATGGAGACCCGCCACCCTCGCCTCTTCATCGGCGGCAACGCCCGCGACGGGATCTCGGTGCCGGATTGCGTGAAATCAGGCCTCCGGCTCGCAGAACGAGCCGGAGCCAAGTAGGAAGTGGCCCCTGTAGGGCGGGGTGCCTCCGAACCCCGCCTTTCCGCGGGCATGGACACTATCGAGGCGGGGTTCGGAGACCCCGCCCAGAGATTTTGCTCCTTGATACTTGGCCCCGCCGGAGTAGCGTCCGGCGCTTTTCTTTCCATGGCCCAAGACCTGAAAAATTCCCTGCTGCTTCCGAAGACGGATTTCCCCATGCGGGCGGACCTCGTCAAACGCGAGCCGGGGCGGGTCGCCCACTGGGAAAAGCTGGGCCTTTACGACAAAATCCAGGCCAAAAGCGCCGGAAAACCCGCCTTCGTGCTGCACGACGGCCCGCCGTTCACCAACGGCGACGTCCACATCGGCACCGCGCTGAACAAGTCGCTCAAGGATTTCGTCAACCGCTACAAGTCCATGCGCGGCTTCCGCACGCCCTACGTGCCCGGCTGGGACTGCCACGGCCTGCCCATCGAGCAGAAGGTCAGCCGTGAGATTCAGGAGAAGATGCTGACGCTCACCACCGCCGAGCTGCGCGCCAAGTGCGACGAATTTTCCGAGGGCTGGATCGCCAAACAGACCGCGCAGTTCAAGCGCATCGGCGTGCTCGCCGACTGGCAAAACGAATACAAGACCAAGGCCCCCGCCTTCGAGGCCGACATCCTGCGCACCTTCGCCGCCTTCGTCGAACAAGGCCTCGTCTACCGCAGCAAGAAGCCTGTCTATTGGTCCATCCCCTTCGAGACCGCCCTCGCCGAGGCCGAGATCGAATACAAGGAACACACCTCCGTCGCCATCTGGGTGAAGTTCGCCGTGCCCGCCGCCGAGGCCGCGAAGTACGGCCTTCCGACAGACAAGCCGCTCTTCCTCGTCATCTGGACGACCACGCCTTGGACGATCCCCGCCAACCTCGCGATCGCGCTGCACCCCGAGGTGGAATACGCCGTCGCCGACCTCGGCGCCGAGCGCATCATCGTCGCCTCCGCCCTGCTCGGCACTGTCGCCTCCGCCGCGAAGATCGAACCCCAGCCGGCCGTCGTGCTGAAGGTCCCCGGCGCCAAGCTCGAGAAGCTCCAGGCCCGCCATCCTTTCATCGACCGCGCCTCCCCCGTCGTCCTCGCCGACTACGTCACAACCGACAGCGGCACCGGCGCCGTCCACACCGCGCCCGGCCACGGTGCCGAGGATTACCAGACCGGCCTCAAGAACGGTCTCGAGGTTTACTGCCCCGTCGGCGACGACGGCAAATACCTCGACGACGGCCGCGTGCCCGCCGACCTCGTCGGCCTGAGCACGCTTGAGACGGTCGAAGATCTCGCCGCCAAGAAGCCCTCTCCGGCCAACCTCGGCGTCCTCAAGAAACTCGCCGAGGCCAACGCCCTGTTGGCCAAGGCCAAGTATCAGCACAGCTACCCGCACTGCTGGCGCTCGAAGACCCCGATCATTTTCCGCGCCGTGGACCAGTGGTTCGTGTCGCTCGACAAGGCCGGTCACCGCCAGATTGCTCTCTCCGAGATCGCCAAAATCGCCGCCAACCAGGGCTGGATTCCCGCTTGGGGCGAGGCCCGCATCCGCGGCGCCGTCGAGTCGCGTCCCGACTGGTGCATCAGCCGCCAACGCTCGTGGGGCGTGCCGATCATCGCCTTCTACGGCCCCGACAAGCAGGCTTACCTCGACGCCGGCGTCATCCGCGCCGTGGCCGACAAGATCGCGACCCGCGGCACCAACTTCTGGTATGATTCCACCGCCGCGCAGATTCTCGAGGGCGTGAAGCTGCCCGCCGGCTGGCCCGCCGCGTCCGACCTCAGCTGCGGACGCGACACACTCGACGTCTGGATCGACTCCGGCTCCACCCAGGCCGCCGTGCTCAAGCGCGGCCAGGGCGGCACCTCGTGGCCGGCCGATCTCTATCTCGAAGGTTCCGACCAGCACCGCGGCTGGTTCCAGTCCTCACTCTGGAACAGCGTCATCGCGTCCGGCGCCGCGCCCTACAAGGCCGTCCTTACCCACGGGTTCATCGTGGACAAGAACCGCCAGAAAATCTCCAAGAGCTCCACCTACCAGAAGCCCCAAACCGCCGACGCCTACATCGCGCAGCACGGCGCCGACGTCATCCGCCTCTGGATCGCCTCGCAGGATTTCCGCGACGACATCCCGGTGGACGACGAGATCCTGAAGAACGTCGGCGAAGCCTACCGTCTTTTCCGCAACACCTTTCGGTTCCAGCTCTCCAACCTGTTCGACTTCGACGCCGCGCAGCACGCCGTGCCCGTTGCGCACATGGACGCCCTCGACCGCTGGGCGCTGCACCAGACCGCCTCGCTGATCAACGAATGCACGAAGGCCTATGACGCCTACGAGTTCCACCGCGTTTACCAGCTCTGCAACCAGTTCTGCTCGGTCACGCTGTCGGCGACCTACCACGATATCCTGAAGGACCGCCTTTACACGCTTGGCGCCGCCCACCCGCTCCGCCTTTCGTCGCAGACCGCCATCGCCGCCATCTTCGAGTCGCTGGCCAAGCTGCTCGCCCCCTTCCTGACCTTTACCACCGACGAGGCCTGGAGCTTCGCCAAGACGGGCAAGGAATACGCCGAGGACTCCATTCACCTGCAGGACTGGCCGGTCGCGCCCGCCGAGTGGACGAACGCTACGCTGGCCACGCAGATGGCCTCGCGCTTGCAATACCGCGCACTCGTCAATGAGGCCATCGAACCGCTTCGCTCTGCCGGCAAGCTAGGTAAGTCGCTCGATGCCGTCGTGACCTTCCGAGGAGCAATGGCCGACCATGAACTACACGCTGTAGGTCTGGATCCGTCTGTCCTGTCGGAACTATTCATCGTATCGGACGTCAAATTCGCACCCGTTGCCGGTGTGGAGCCCAAAAATTCCATTTTGATCGAGCCCTGCGCCGAACAAGGCTATCAACGCTGCCCGCGCTGCTGGCGCTGGGTCCCGAAAATCGTCACCACCCCGCACGGAGAGGTTTGCCCTCGCTGTGCGGAAGCCCTTAACTCCTGACCCAATTTACCGATTATGGCCACGAGCAAGAAAACCACCGCCAAGAAGAAGCCTGTCGCAGCCAAGCCGGCCCCGGCCAAAAAACCCGCCGCCAAAGCCTTCCCGGCCAAACCTGCATCCGCCAAGGCCCCCGCACCGGCGCCCGCTCCCGCCAAATCCACGACGAAAGTCCCGATGTCCGCCGCCGATATCAAGCGCAAGCTCCTCGAACGCAAACCCGCCACGAGCACCCGTGCCATTGCCTTCTCTCTCGATGAGGTGCGCGAGATCGCGCAGAAAAACGAGAAGCAGCTCGAGGCCACGGCCAAGACCAGCAAAGCCGCCACCCAGGCGAAGGCCAAGGCCCACGACCTGGCCCAGCTGGAGAAGCCCCACAAGCCGCACCATGTGAAGACCGCCTCGCTGGCGGACATCCTCGGATTCAACCCGGCCAAGGGCAAGAAGGCTCCGACCGCCATGGTGGACGAGTCCGAGGTGCCCGAAAAATTCCGCCGTTACTACCGCCTCCTGCTCGAACTGCGCAGCCATGTGCTCCAACAGCTCGGCGAGCACACCGAGGAGACCCTGCTCAAGTCGTCCAAGGACGACTCCGGCGATCTCTCCGGCTACGGCCAGCACATGGCGGACGCCGGCACCGACACCTTTGACCGCGACTTCGCCCTTTCGCTCGTCTCCAACGAGCAGGAGGCCCTCGCCGAGATCGAGGCCGCCATCAAACGCGTCCACGCGGGCACCTACGGCATCTGCGAATCCACGCAGAAGCCCATCGCCAAGGAGCGCCTGCTCGCCGTGCCCTTCACCCGCTACTCCACCGAGGCCAAGAAGCAGGTCGAGCGCCACTCCCACCGCGCCGTCCAGCGTGGTGGCCTGTTCGGCGACGGCACCGACGAGGAAGGCGGCAAGGTCGCCGACGACAGCGGCGGCGACGACGAATAAGCCAATTTTCGATTTTCGATTCCGGATTTTCGATTGAAGCCTGAGTCCCAGTTACCGGGCCCCACTGCCGGAGCGGAGCCGGACGTTTCCGGCCAAGCGATAATCGAGAACCAGAAATCCAAAATCCAGCGCATCTGGGCGTATCGTTGCCTCTGGATTGTAGGCGTGCTGGTTTTTGTCGCCGACCAGATCACCAAGGAGATGATCGCCGACCGGCTGCCCTTCGGCAGCTACGGCAAGTTCGCCCAGATCGAGGTGATACCCGGCTTCTTCAACCTGGTGCACGTCGGCAACACGGGCGCGGCCTGGAGCATGTTCACCGGCCAGAGCCTCTGGCTCGCCGTGCTGGCCATCGTGACCCTCGGGGCGATGTTCTGGTGGCGGCACACGCTGGGCCTGCAACACCGGGCCGCCCAGCCGGCCTTCGGCCTGCTCGTCGGCGGGGTCGCCGGCAACCTCGTGGACCGGCTGGTCCACGGCCACGTCATCGATTTCCTCGACTTCCACTTCGGCGGCTACGTCTTCCCCACGTTCAACATCGCCGACAGCGGCATCTGCATCGGCGTGTTCTGGTATATCCTCTGGTCGCTCCGGCAACCGGCAACGACCAGCGAAACCTGAAAGCTGAGGGCGTGAAGGCGTGAGGATTGAAACTCCTCATCCTCAGGATTCACACCTTCATATCCTCAGGTTTCCATGACGCGTCTGCGTCACTCCACGTTCGCCATCTGCTCCCGCACGCGCTCGAGCTCGTTCTTGAACTCGATCACCTTCTGCGAGACGGCGAGGTCGTTGGCCTTGCTGCCGATGGTGTGGATCTCGCGGCCGATCTCCTGGAGGATGAACTCCGCCTTGCGCCCGATCTCGCCCTTGGCGCGCAGGAGTTCCTTGAGCTGCACCAGGTGGTGACGCAGCCGGGTGATCTCCTCGGTGATGTCGCAGCGGTCGGCGAAAAGCGCGACTTCCTTGAGCACGCGTTCGTCGCCCAGTTCCAATTCCAGCCCGGCCTGTCGCAGCCGCTGCAACAGCAGGTCGCGGTAGGCCGTCGTGATCGCGGGCGCCCGCTGGGCGATCACCTCGGTCGCCGCATGCAGTTTCTCCCAACGGCCGATAAAATCCACCAGCAGGGCCTCGCCCTCCTTCGCGCGCATCGCAGCCAGCCCGCGCAGGGCCTCGGCAAGCGCCTTGAGCAGGATCGCCGAGGCCTCTTCATCGGCCGGCAATCCGCCCTCGGTGCGCTGGCTGTTGGCGATCTGCCAGAGCAGGTCGGCACTGGGCTCGAAGCACACCCCCTTCAGCTTCGCCAGCGCGGCCAGCTGGTCGAGCGTGGCGGACACCGCCATCTCGTCCCACCTCGCCACCCCGGCCGCTTGCCCGGTAACTTCGGCGGCAACATGAACTTTGCCGCGCAAGACCACCTTGCGAACGGCCTCTCCCACCGCCGCCTCGAACCCATCCCACTCGGCAGGTAATTTCAACGTCAGATCGAGTGTCTTGCGGTTCACCGAGTTCACCTGGACGGTAAGCGTCAACTCACCCAAGACCGCGGTGCCGCGGCCGTAGCCGGTCATGGAATTCATAGTTTCACGCCAAGCATCTTGGCGACTTGGTTGACGTCCTTGTCCCCGCGGCCGGAGAGGTTCACGAGCACGATCTTGTCCTTGCCGAGCTCCTTGGCGCGCTTGAGGCCATGCACGAGGGCGTGGGTGGACTCGAGTGCCGGAATGATGCCCTCGAGGCGGGAGCAAAGCTGAAAGGTCTCCAGCACCTCGTCGTCGGTGGCATAGGCATAGTCGATGCGGCCCTGGTCGCGGTAGTAGGCGTGCTCGGGACCGATGGCCGCGTAGTCGAGGCCGGCCGACACGGAGTGCGTCAGCTCGATCTGGCCGTCGGGATTCTGGAGGATGTAGGTCTTGCTGCCCTGCAGCACGCCAAGCTTGCCGCCCTCGAAGCGGGCCGCGTGCTCACCGCGCTTGATGCCGCGGCCGCCGGCCTCCACGCCGATGAGCTTCACCGCGCGGTCCTGCAGGAAATCGAAGAACACGCCGATCGCGTTGCTGCCGCCGCCCACGCAGGCGACGATCTCGTCGGGCAAGCGCCTTTCCCGGGCGAGAATCTGCTCCTTCAGTTCCTGGCCGATCACGCGGTGAAAGTCGCGCACCATCATCGGATACGGGTGAGCCCCGAGTGCGGAGCCGAGGATGTAATGGGTGCTGCGCACGTTGGTCACCCAGTCGCGCATGGCCTCGTTGACGGCGTCTTTGAGCGTCTTCTGCCCGGCCTCGACGGCGACAACCTTCGCGCCCATCAGACGCATGCGGAAAACATTCAGCGCCTGGCGCTCCATGTCCACGGCTCCCATGTAAACCGTGCAATCGAGTCCGAACTTCGCGCAAACCGCCGCTGTGGCCACGCCGTGCTGGCCGGCGCCGGTCTCGGCGATGATGCGCTGCTTGCCCATGCGCTTGGCGAGGATGGCCTGGCCAAGGGCGTTGTTGATCTTGTGCGCGCCCGTGTGGAGCAGGTCCTCGCGCTTGAAATAGATCTTCGCCCCGCCGCAGTGCTCGGTCAGGCGGCTGGCAAAGTAGAGTTCGGTCGGCCGGCCGGCAAATTCCTTCAGGTGGTGGCGCAGCTCGCTCAGGAACGCCGGATCCTGCCGCGCTTGCTCGTAGGCCGCGGTCAGTTCGGCGAGGGCCGTCATGAGCGTCTCCGGCACATAGACGCCGCCGTAGGGACCGAAGCGCCCGGCGGCATCAGGCAGTTGCGTGGGAACAGGCTGGGCGGTGGCGGATGCGGACATCACTCCTAGAGGTAGGGAGCAGGCGGACGGTGGCAAACTAGAATCGCGGTTTAAACTCCAAACGCCAAATCACAGACGCCAACCAATATCCAAAACACAAATTCCTCAAGGCCTGGTCGAAATCGAAGCGAAGTTTTCATATTTTCATGCCTTTGGCCTTTGGATCCTTGGCGTTTGGCCTTTGCCGCCCACTGGGCGGTCAGATGCGCTTCACTGAGAGCAACGTGTAGTCGTCGCGCAAACCGCCGGAACCGGTGAAATTCTGGACCGCCAGCAGGATGGCGTCGTTGATGTGTCGTGCAGAACTGGCGTGTGCACTCCGCAGGGCGTCGGCGAGCCGGGCACCGCCAAACTCCTTGTCTTCCGCGTTCGGCGCCTCGGTTAGGCCATCCGTATAGAGCAGCAGTGTCGAGCCCGGCACAAATTCGACGGCCTTGTCCTCGATCACGGACTCAAAAAGAGCGGGCTCCACCAGGCCGATGGGCATGCCCTCGCCCGCCACAAACTCGCTCACGAAACCGCCGGCACCCGCGCTACGGCGGGAAAGCAGTGGCCGCTCGTGTCCGGCCCGGGCCAGGATCAGGCTGTTGCGGGTGGCGTCCACCACGGCATAGGTCATCGTGATGTAGGTCCCCTCGCGCATGTCACCCGCCAACGCGCGGTTCAGTTCGGTCAACACCTTGGCCGGCGAAAAATGCGCGGGCGCGATCTGGCGCAGCGCCATGCGGCAGCTCGCCATGAGCAGAGAGGCCGACACGCCCTTGCCCGACACATCCGCGACCGCCAGACCCAGCCGGCCATAGCCCAGTTCGAAGACATCGTAGAGATCGCCGCTCACCTTCTGGGCCGCAAGGTAACGGGCATCGAGATCCAACCCGGGAACCGCCGGCATCGAGCGCGGCAGCAGCATCTGCTGGATGTCGCTGGCGAGGCCGAGATCGAGATCCAGCCGCTGCTTCTCCACCTGCAAAGCGAGGAAGTCGGCGTTGTGAACGGCCAGACCCGCCTGCTCGGCCAGCGCCTCAGCCAGCGAATAATCCGTCTCGGTGAACGGCTGGCCGTCCGCCGGATTGCACACGCAGAGCACGCCCACCAGGCGCTTGCGGACGAGGATGGGGGCGGCGATCACCGAACGCACCGACAACGCGGCATCATCATGTTTGACCATCCTTGGATCGGCGGCGGCGTTGGCGATGAGTTCGCCGCGGCCGGTGGCCGCCACGCGACCCACCAGCCCCTCGCCCACGGGGAAAACCTCGGACTTGAGCACCTGTTCGATGAACTTGGCCCGCGTGCCCATCTTCATGCGCTGGGTGTCGGGGATGGGACGGTGCGGCGGAAACAGACCTTCGACAGCCACACCGCGCATCAGGTTGTCGGCCCCCTTCACAAAGATGCACGAGCTGAGCGCGCCGGTGCTGAGGATGGCCGCATGCACGATGCGCTGGAACAGCTCGTCGCGCGGCAGGCGATCGCCGACGGCGTCCACCATCGTGTGCATGTAATCGATCACGATCTGCCGCTCCTCCAGCAGCGTCTGATTCTGCTCCTCCAGCAGCGCCGCGTCGCGCTGGGCACGCCAGTAGAACGCATACACGATCGCTGCGCTCAGAAAGGCTCCGAGGAGGAAAAGGGACATGGGTCCAAATTGAAGTAACAAGTAGCAAGGAACAAGTAGCAAGAATCCGGACCGCGGCACCGGCCTGGCCCTCGGGAATTTCCCTCCTGTTACTTGGCGACTTGTTGCCTGCTACTTGGCCGCATCAGCGGCCGCCCAGCTGGTTGCGCAGGAACGCCAGCACGTCCTGGAACTTGGTCGCGTTCTCGGGATCGGTGGCCACGAGATTTTCGTGGGCCTCGAGCACCAGCTTGGCGCCTTCGATCTCGCCGAGCTTGCGGGCGTCGAGCTCGTTCAAGGCGCCCTCCGCCACGTTGCCGCCGGTGTCCACGGTCGCGAGACGGTGCAGGCCGAGGTTGCGGATGAGCTCAAGGTTGCGTTCCCCCACCCGCACGAGTGTCAGCGAACCGGGCGGGGTCAACTTGCGCAGCTGGATGGCCGCCCCGGCGAGCACACCGAGGAAGGTGCTGTCCATGCTGGCGCAGCCCTTGAAATCCACCGCGTAGCGCGTCTTTCCCTGCCCGATCATGGCGGTGAAAAAATCCTTCACCGCCGCGCTGTTCAGGAACGAAGCCCGCCCCTCGATGCGCACAACGACCGGGTCGGCGTAGGCATCAACGAGGAAGACGGGCTTGGATGGCTCTGCCATTTGAACGAGGGGGTGAGGAGGTGAGGGTGAGAGGGTGCGAGAAATCCTCAGGTTTCACACCCTCCGATCCTCATATCCTCCGTTGTTAGTTCGCGGTCACGATCTGGCGCAGCACATACGGCAGGATGCCGCCGTGCTGGTAGTAGTCGATCTCGATGGGCGTATCGATGCGGCAGCGCACGGACACGTTTTCGACCGAGCCGTCCTTGCGGGTGATCTTGAGCGTGAGGTCCTGCTGCGGCTTGATCGCCGCGGTGAGACCAACGACGTCGTAGGTCTCGGAACCGTCGAGCTTGAGCGTCTGGGCCGTGGTGCCCTCCTTGAACTGGAGCGGGAGCACGCCCATGCCGACGAGGTTGGAGCGGTGGATGCGCTCGAAGCTCTGGGCCACGACGACCTTCACGCCGAGCAGGTTGGTGCCCTTGGCGGCCCAGTCGCGGGACGAGCCGGTGCCGTATTCCTGGCCGGCGAGGATGATGAGCGGCACGCCCTTGGCCTGGTAGGCCATGGAGGCGTCGTAGATCGAGGTCTCGGCGCCGTCCGGCCCGAGCGTGTTGCCGCCTTCCTTGCCGCCGAGCATCAGGTTCTTGATGCGGACGTTGGCGAAGGTGCCGCGGGTCATGATGCGGTCGTTGCCGCGGCGT
>JAUPWC010000120.1 GCA_030916665.1 Verrucomicrobiota bacterium | reverse complement strand
GACTTAGTCATAGGCTCCGGGGCAAGGCAACGCCGGAGCGGTTGGGTCGACTGAGCATTGGGGCGGCGGAGGCTTGCGGGCTTTGCCGGGGCGGGTTGTGCTGGCCCAACGTGAGCCTCCCCACTCAGATCCGCGACCTTTCGTTCGTGCCGCTCGACATTCCGTTGTTCGTGCCTTTCGGCATTTCCGGCGGCACCCAGCCGGCGGCGAATAACGTCTTGGCGCGGATCGAATTGGTGGATGGCACGGTTGGTTACGGCGAGGCGGCGCCGCTGCCGCCCTACAACGGCGAGACGCAGGCGGATGCGTTGCGCACGCTGGCTATGATGCGACCGGCGGTCTGCGGTCACGACGCCGCGGATTGGCGCCGCGTCGCGGAACGAGCGCGGGTGGCGGGTGGTGCGGCCTGCGGATCGGCCCAGTGCGCCCTGGAAATGGCGTTGCTCGATGCGCTGACCCGTCAACGGCATCAGCCGCTGTGGCAATTTTTTGGTGGAGCCGGCACCGAGTTGGAGACCGACATGACGGTGACTACCGGCACGGCGGCGCAGGCCGCGGAGGATGCGCGGGCGATTCGGGCCCGCGGGATCCGGCAGATCAAGGTCAAGGTGGGCGGGATCCGGGGGCCGGCGCATGACCTGGAACGCATCGGCGCCATCGCGGCGGCGGCGCCGGATTCCCCTCTTATTCTCGACGGCAACGCGGGCATCCGGCGCGAGCACGCCCGAGAACTCGTGCGCGGATTGCGCGCAGCGGGCATTACACCCGCGTTGCTTGAGCAGTGGCTGCCCAAAGCTGATCTCGACGGCATGCGGGAGCTGCGCGAAACCAGCGGCTGGCTGGTTGCCGCGGACGAGTCGGCCTGCACGGTGGAGGATGTGGTCCGGATCGCTGACGCCCGGGCGGCGGACTGTGTCAACATCAAGCTCATGAAAGCCGGGGTGGCGGTCGCGCTCGACCTTGCGCAGGCGGCGCGCGCCCAGGGGCTGGGGCTGATGATCGGCGGAAACGTCGAGTCGATCCTCGCGATGACGGTCTCCGCCTGCTTCGCCTGCGGACTTGGTGGCTTCCGGTTTGCGGATCTCGATACGCCTTGGTTTTTGGCGGAGAATCCGTTTGCCGGTGGCTTTGAAGCGGTGGGCGGCCGCCTCTCGGTGGCACCCATCACGGCCGGGCATGGAGTGATACCGAAAGCTTGAGGGCCGTTTCCGCCCGGCGTTTTCGACCCGGTGGCGAACGGGGCCGCGGATGCGGGAAACCGCTGGCGTCCCGAGAAGTTTTCTGGATCATGCGCCCCATGATTCGACTGGGTGTTTGGCTGCTGGCGGCACTGCCGGCGATCGTGAGTCTGGCGGCGGATTACGACGTGATCATCAGAGGTGGACGCATTGTGGATGGCACGGGGGAACCGGCGTTCAGGGGGGATGTGGCGATCAAGGATAGCAGGATCGCCGTGGTCGGGAAGGTGGCCGGCACGGCGACCATGCAAATTGACGCAGCTGGCCTCGTCGTCGCGCCGGGCTTCATCGACGTGCACACGCATTCGGATGAACTAGTGGAGAAGCTGCCGACTTCGGACCATTTCCTAAAAATGGGCGTGACCAGCTTGGTGATCGGGAATTGCGGTGGATCAAACCTCGAGGTCGCGGCCTTTTTCGAGAAGCTCGAAAGGAAAGGCGTGTCGCCGAACGTAGCGACACTCGTGGGCCACAATACCATTCGGCGCAAGGTCATGGGGGGGACGTCGGACCGCCCACCGACCGCGAGCGAGTTGGCCGAGATGTCCCGGTTGGTTGAACAGGCCATGCGGGATGGCGCGGCGGGTCTTTCCACCGGATTGATCTATCGGCCGGGCACCTTTGCCCAGACGGCGGAGATCGTCGCGCTCGCGAAAGTGATTGCGCCTTACGACGGCATCTATGCCAGCCACATGCGTTCCGAAAGTGACAAGATTCACGCAGCGATCGACGAGTTGTTGCACATCGCCAAGGAGGCGGGGGTGCGGGCGGAGGTTTCGCACATCAAGTTGTCTGGCGAGAAGGCCTGGGGCCAGGCGAGCAAGGTCCTGGCGAAGCTGGATGAGGCCCGGGCGCAGGGCATCCGGGTCCGGCAGGACCAGTATGCCTACACCGCTTCGAGCACGGGCATCAGCCAGTTGATTCCGGATGAGGCCTTCATCGGAGGTCCTGAGAAGTTTCTCGAACGCCTGGCCGATCCCGCGCAGAAGGCTGCGATCATGGCACGGATGAAGGCGCACATCCTCGGTCGCGGCCGTTTGGACTATGCCTACGCGGTCGTCGCTTCGTTTCGCGGCGATATCACGCTGAACGGCCTGAACATCGTGGAGGCGGCGCGGAAGCTGCGGGGTGCCGACACGCTCGAGGACCAGATTGAAGTGATTCTGGAAATCGAAAAACGCGGCGGCGCCCAGGGCGTTTTCCATGGCATGAACGAGGAAGACCTAAAGGTGTTCATGCGGCACCCCGAGACCATGATCGCATCCGACAGCGGCGAGCGCGTGTTCGGTGAAGCCGTGCCGCATCCGCGCGGTTACGGCAACAACGCGCGCGTACTGGGGCGCTATGTGCGGGAGGAGAAATTGCTCACGCTGGAGGATGCCGTGCGCAAGATGTCGAGCCTGCCGGCAGAGCATTTCCAACTGCAGGGACGCGGACGACTCGAAGCCGGCGCTTGGGCCGACATCGCGGTGTTCGACCCGGCGAGGGTGGCCGATCCTGCCACCTACCGCGATCCG
>JAUPWC010000119.1 GCA_030916665.1 Verrucomicrobiota bacterium | reverse complement strand
GTTTCACGCATTGGGGGTTGCTGATCGAAGACCGCGCCCAGGCGGGAAAGAACGTTCTGGCCACCCGGCCGCCGCTTTTCTCCCAAGGACCGCAGCTACATCCGCTCGGGAGCGCGCCGGTGCTGGCGCCGGCCGTGCGGTGCGACCTGAGCGGCACCGTGACCGTGCGCGGTGGCACGGTGACCTACGATTTTCAGGCCGGCGGGCAGCATTACCGGCTGGAGTGGCTGGTCACCACGCGCGGACTGCAGCTAAAGGCGCAGCGCTCGGCGAAACAGGCCTTCCTCGCCTGGCACAGCGCGGCCTGGATGATCGGACTGCGCAACAGCGCGGCGCCGGCGCACGTGCTCGGGCGCCTGCGGGATACGGGCGAGACCGGCGGGATCGCGCTGCCGGCGCTGCTCACACTGCCGGGCTTCGGCAGCTGGGCGATCGCGGCGGACTCGCTCCGGGGCTGGGCGCGCAGCGACTGCTTCCGGGCGCAGGACCTGAACACGCTCGAGCTGAAGGTCGGAGAGGAGCGCACGGCGGAGGGGCTCTACCGGCTGCCGGCCGGCACGCACCGCACGGTGTTCACCTTTACCCCGCGGCGGCCGCCTGAATTGCTGCGGCCGGAGGCTCCGGCGGTGGCGCGCCTGGCGCTGGCGCGCACGCAGTGGACGGCGCTCACCTTCCGCGCCGACACGGCCACGCTCAGCAACAGCGGCGCCTCGATGCACTGCCCGATCTGCATGGACACCTGGGCGGCAGTCATCCGGCCGCAGGGCGAGATCCTGCCCGGTCTGCCCGCGGCGGAATTCCTGCGTCATTCGCTCGAACGCTGGCTCACGGGCGGACCCGGCTACGCGGCCGGCCGGCTGCTGCAGGACGGCAGCTCGCACGACGCGGACGACGAATACCTCCAGACGGGCGCTTCGGCGCTGCGCGGACTTGGCTCCTACCTGCGGCACTACGCGACGCCGGCCTGGTTCAAGAAGTATCATCCGGTCATCATGGAAAAGCTGCGGGCGGCACGCGACCGCGACCTGGACGGCGACGGGCTGATCGAGAGCCTGCACCGCACCGGCGTTAGCGGCACGGGGCAGTGGAGCACCTGCTGGTTCGACGTGATATCGTTCGGCTGGAAGGACGCCTTTGCCAACGCGATCCTCTACGGTGCGCTGCTCGAGCTGACGGAGGGGCTGCGGCGGTTCGGCGCACGCGAGCAGGCCGAGAGGCTTTCCGGCTGGGCCGGCTGGCTGCGGGCGAACTACCGTGACACGTTCTTCAATCCGGCCACCGGCTGGCTGGCGGGCTGGCGCTGCCGCGAAAACAAGCTGCACGATTATGCCTTTTTGCCCGTCAACGGCGCCGCCATTGCGGAGGGGTTGCTCGCCCCGGACGAAGGTCGCGCGATCCTGCTGCGTCTGCTGGCGGAGGCCCGTCGGGTTGGACTGCCCGATCCGGCGGGAGGCCTGCCCGGGAACCTGCGGCACATCCCCGACCATGATCTTTCGGATATCATCCAGGGATACCCGCTGGGTTATTACCAGAACGGCGGACGCACCCACTCGCAGACGCGGCATTTCGTGATGGCGCTCTACCGGTGCGGCCTACAGCGCGAGGGCGATCGCATGCTCAAACGGCTGTGCGCCGGCTTCGCCCGGGCCACGGTGTTCGGCGGCAACCAAAGCGGCGTGGACTGGCGCTATTGGGACGACCGGCCGTGCGGCTACGAGGGCCTGCTCACGGACCAGTTTGGCGTGCTGGAGGCGATCTGCTGGCGTTGGGGTCGGCAGCGTGACGGCGGAACAGGATCGTAGGAACGCCGCGCCTGACGAATTTCGGTCGCGGCGACTGCCCGATCAATCCGGCAGACGCTTCACCCGAATGTGGCGGTAGCGGACGACACTCTTCGGATCGTGGGCCTGGAGGGCGAACGTGCCGCTGCCGAGCTTGCGCTCAAAAGCCGGGCCAGGCTGGACCCCGGGGGGCTCCTTGTATTGCACGACGATCTTTCCGTCCACCTTCACGGTGACGGTGCTGCCCTCGACGATGATGTGCTGCGTCCACCACTTGCCGTCCTCGGCGGCGGCGAAGCCCACGCTGGCGACGTCGTAAACGCTGCCGGTTTTCTTCCAGTCGGACTGAGTGTTGTTCACCTGGGTTTCGAAGCCGCCGGTGGGCCAACCACTGGCCTGATATTTCGTGTGAAAATAGATCCCGCCGTTGGCGCTGGGTTCGGTCATGACCTCCACCTTGAGCTCGAAGTTTTTATAAGGCGCGCCTTCGCCAGTGTAGAAGAGGTGGCTGCGTGAACCGCGGGTCACAAAGACGCCGTCCTCGATTTTCCAAGTGCCGGGATTCTCGGTGGACGTGGTCCAGCCGGTGAAGGACTGGCCGTCGGTCAGGGCGACGAAGCCCGTTTCCTCATCATCCACGGCGACAAGGAGCGAGGTGGCGAGGCACAGGCAGGCGGTGAGGCGAAGCCAGGAGCGGTGGGGCAGGGGGCGCATGGTGCGTATATAAATGTGCGAGCCGAGCGGAGTCGCAAACGGAAATCGGGTGTAGCGTTAGGCGGGGGACGGTGGGTGGAGCGCAGGCAACACCCATGAAAAAGGCCCGCGTTGCCGCGGGCCTCGGAGGGAATGGGGATGGTTCAGATCGCCTTGGGCAACTCGACGCCGTCGAACTCGACGGGGTGCGGGTGGTTGCGTTTGTCCTTGTGCTGGCCGTGGCGCTTGTGGAGGACGTGGTCGACCTTGTCGATCAGGAGGTCGATGGACTTGTGCATCTCCTCGGACTCGGCCGAGCAGTTGATGTTGGGCCCGCGCACTTCGACGTGGGCCTTGGCGACGAACTTGTGCGCGATGTCATGCTTGCGGTCGCACTCCAGTTCAACGCGGATCCGGACGATGTGCGCCTGGTGTCGGAAAAGTCGCTCGGCTTTCTCCTGCACGTAGTGCTTGAGGGAGGGGGTGAGCTCTAGGTGGATACCGGTCACAATCACATCGTGGGATTTATTGGTATGGTTCATGGTTTTTCCTTCGGTTGGACTAACACAAAGGGCGCGGAAGGGGAGAAGCCTCCCCGGCTTGGTTTCGGTCGTTCGGATAGTGCGGGCCGTCGCGAGGACCGGGCCAGACGTCACTGGGAACAGACACTTCATTTGACTGGGCAGAATTTCTACCGAACCGACCGGTCTTGGCAATGCTTCTCGCCTTCATTTTCCGGAATAATTATTGAACGATGAAAGCATGACCCATGCCGATGAACCCCTGCCGCCCGCCGCGCCACCGCTGGTGAACCCCGCCGAACTGCCGGGCTGGGTGCTGCTGAGCGACGCGAAGCTGCTGGTCCTCGACAAGCCGGGTTGGCTGGTGGTGCATCCGTCCAAAAACGGACCTTGGTCGAGCCTGGCGGGCGCGGTGAGGGAGGGACTGGGAATCGATACCATCCGTTTTATCTATCGGCTCGATCGGGAGACTTCTGGAGTCGTGATTCTCGCCAAGGATGAAGCCACCGGCAGCCGGTTGCAAAAGGCCATGGGCAAGCGGCAGATCGGCAAGGCTTACGTGACAATTCTTGAGGGCGAACTGACCAGTCCGGTCACCGTGGAACAGTGGCTGGGGCCGGACCTGAGTGCCGGGGTCACGGTAAAACAAAAAGTCGTGCCGCCCGGGACCGACGAGGGACAGTCCGCGACGACGGTTTTTCATCCGCTGGTGGTGCGCGGTGGCTGCACCCTGGTCGGAGTCGAATTGCTCACGGGCCGCAAGCACCAGATCAGGGCCCATGCCGAATGGCTCGGTCACCGGGTGATCGGAGACAAACTCTACGGCGCCGATCCACGGCTCTACCTGGAATTCGCTGTGCATGGCTGGACGCCGCGGCATTCGGAGCTCTTGCGATTCACACGTCAGGCGCTGCATTGTGCCGCAATCAATCTGCGTCCGGCGCACATGGATTATCTGCTGCGTGCACCGTGGCCGGCGGATCTGGCGCGTTTCGCCACGCGCGAGATGGCGCTGCCGGCGGTCGAAGCGCAGGTGCTGATTGATGGTTTCGTGGAGCGGATTTTCGGTGGAACGAGGCCTCCCGACGCGCTTTGATCCCGTGCTGAAGTCGGTGTCTTCCGGGCGGCGAGTCCGAGTCTGGCCCTACTTCAGGAGTGTCTCGCTTGCGGCGCGCACGACAGCGCACTGAGTCGCGATGCGCTGGTCAAGCGGCAGGGCAGAGGCTGTTTCGAGCGTGTAGTCCAGCGGGCCGTGGTGGTGCCGCAGGTAGATCGCCTCGGGCCAGGTGTCGCGCAGCAGCGGGTCGCTGACCGGGCGGATGATGCCGGGCTCGGCGGATTCGCGACCGTCGATGACAGCGGCGGTTTCGATGGGACCGTGGGCCTGGGCGGCTGCGATCATCGTCGGGGCGAGGGTCGGCAGGTTCAGCGGGTTCAGCTCGTAGAGGTAAAACCCCTTGGCCTCCCAGTCCTCATGCAGGCAGAGGATGAGGTCAAAGTTGGGCTGAAGGCGCAGCCAACGAACGTGCGCCTGAACCTCGGCGGATTGCGGGATCTTGTAGTCGCGGTTGAGATCCACCCCGGCGAAATTCTCGCGCGTGCGCCACTGGAAACCGGTGGGATTCAGGAGCGGGCAGACGAACCAGGTGCAACGCGCGTCCAAGAACCCGGTCTGCATCAGCCGCAGCAGCGCCCACGGTGGCGCAGGTTCATCGCCGTGCAGGCCGGCCGACAGGTAAATGCGCGGCCGGTGTCCCGTCGTGCGCTTCGTGCAGGCGAGGAGCGGGTGGCCTTGGACTTCACCGAAGTTATCCAGCTTGAAGCCGGCCGCGCGGGCCGCGTCGGCAAAGCGGGGGACGAAGGTGGCGGGATCGAGCGGAAGTTCGGCGGACGCGGGCATCGGGGGCCCGTCTTTGTGCGTGGTGTTTTGCCGCGCGTAAAGCCGGCGCCGCGCGTCTTGGAAAATTCCTGCCGGCAACGGGCCGCGAGGCTTGACGAATACCATGTGCGTGCCCTGTTAGGCACAACCACTATGCAAGGCATCGATTTCATCAAGGATCTCGCCGTTGTGATGCTGGTGGCGGGACTCGTCGGCTGGGCCTGCCACCGGGCGGGTCTCTCCGTGATCGTGGGCTTCCTGGCGGCGGGCATGGTGATCGGTCCGTTCACGCCACCTTTTTCGCTGGTGACCGACATCGGGCGCATCGAGACGCTCGCGCAGGTGGGTCTCGTGTTCCTCATGTTCTCGATCGGCATGAAGCTGAGCCTGCGCAAGCTGCGCCGGCTGGGCCTGCCGCTCCTGGTGGCCACCGCGGTGACAGCGCTGATTGTCTATAATCTTTCCCGTCTCGGCTCCCCGCTGCTCGGGTTCAGCGGCAGTTCGTTGGTGTTTTTCGGGGCGTTGCTGGTGGTCTCGTCGTCGGCGATCATCAGCAAGGTGCTGCAGGAAACCGGCCTGACCCACGAGAAGGCCGGGCAGATGGCCATGGGTATCACCGTGCTTGAGGACGTTGTGGCGGTCATCTCGCTGGCACTGCTCAATTCCCTCGTGCTGCTCGGCGGCATGGGGGACGCCAAGGTCGGGCAGACCCTTGGTCTGCTCAGCGCGTTCGTGGCGCTGGCCGGGGTCATCGGCCTGCTCGCGGTGCCGTGGTTGCTGCGTCGGATGGGCGAGTCGGCGAGCGAAGAACTCCAGACGCTCGTTGTGGCCGGTCTCATGCTCGGGCTGGCGCTTGCGGCCCAGAAGGCCGGTTACTCGCTGGCGATGGGGGCTTTCATCCTCGGCTCGATCATCGCGGAAACGCCGCAACGCGCGCAGATCGACCGCGTCTTCGAGGGAGCGCGCGACATGTTCAGCGCGGTATTCTTTGTGTCCATCGGCATGCAGATCGACGTGCGCCTGCTTGCGCAATCGTGGCTGCTGGTGCTGGGTGCCTCGGTGCTGGCCCTGGTGGCCCGACCGCTGGGCGGCACCGCCGCCATGCTGCTCACGGGCGTCAAACTCAAGGACGCAGTCCGCGTCGGATTGATGATCACGCCGATCGGAGAATTTTCGTTCATCATCGCGCAGCTGGGCGTGTCCACGGGCGAGGTGCCGCCGAGTTTCGGAGCCGTGGCCGTGGGCCTGTCTTTGGTTACGGCCGTGGCGGCGCCGGTGCTGACGCGACGCTCCGGTGAGATCAGCGAATGGGTGGCGGGCCGGCAGCCGGTCTGGCTGGAGGGCTGGCTCAACTATTATTCCCGCCTGCTCGAGAAATTGCAGCAGCTCCAGAAACGCAGTGTCCTCTGGCAACTCAGCCGCAAGCGCGTCATCCAGATCACGCTGGAGATGCTGCTCGTAACCGGGCTCTTCGTGTTTTCCGACCAGATGTTCGGCCTCGTGCGCGACTACCTGCCGGTCCACAGCCGTTATCCGAGCGGCGCGACGGTGATCTTCTGGAGCGTGTTGGTGCTGGTGGCGCTGGCGCCGTTGGTGGCGATCTGGCGAAACATCTCGGCCCTGACGCTGCTTTACGCCCAGGTCAGCACGCAGGGTCACGCCAAGGCCGCCCGGCTGGCGCCGGTGGTGGAGACCGGCCTGAAGGTCGGCGCGGCCGTCGTGCTGGTCCTATGGCTGAATACCATCCTGCCCCTCAGCGGCGCCGCGCGCTGGCTGCCGGCCGTGGTGCTGGTGGTGATGCTGCTCGGCCTCTTCCTGCTGCGGAGCCGGCTTATCTACTGGCACAGCATGCTGGAGGTCGAACTCAAGGAGCGACTCACCCAGGGCGACCATAAAT
>JAUPWC010000118.1 GCA_030916665.1 Verrucomicrobiota bacterium | reverse complement strand
GCCCAGCTCACTGCCGGTGTAACCCGACATGTAGAGCACGCGCAGTTCCGGTCGGGATTTCACCAGATCAGTCGCAAGGGCTGGGCCGCTTTGGCCGGGCATGATGACGTCGGTAAGGAGCAGGTGAACGGGGCCGGAGTGCATGGCCAGCACCTCCTTCGCCTCTTCGGCGCTGCCGGCCGGCATCACCGTGAAGCCTTTGGCCTGGAGGATCCGATGCGTGGTCTTGAGCAACAACGGCTCGTCATCCACCAGCAGAATGGTGGCGGTGCCACTGACGGCACTTTGCCGCGGCAACCTGGCCGGAGACGGTGCAGGTGGCACTTCGGGCAGCCAGATGCTGATCGTGGTGCCGCACCCGGGACTGGTCTGGACCGTGATGCCCCCCCTGGCCGTCTTGGTCATGCCATAAAGTGAAGCCAGCCCGAAGCCCCGTCCCCGATTCTTCGTGGAAAAGAATGGCTCAAACAGTTTGGCGCGCGCCTCCTCATCCATACCCACGCCGGTGTCGGAGGCTTCGATCACGACATACCGTCCCGGCGGGACCGGCAGGTATGTTTTGACCAGGGCCTCGCTCACCGTGGCCGCACGGACCCTCATGGTGAGCGAACCACCCTTGGACATGGCATCCCGCGCGTTGGTGGCGAGCGTGATGAACCCCTGCTCCAGCAATTCGGGGTTGATACAGGCGCAGCCTGCATCGTTCGCCACGCTTATGTGCAGGACTTGGTTTCCGGTGATGATGCGGTGCAGGGTGGGACGCGCCGATCGCAGCACCTCGCCGGGTGAGACGACCCGGGGTTGCTGGTGGTCGCTGCGGCTGATGGCCAGCAGGCGGCGGGTAAGATCGGCCCCGCGCTTGGCGGTGGACTTGATGGCATCCAAGTTCGCGCGCATGGGGTGTTCGGGAGGCAGATCCAACAGCGCGAGCTCGCTGCTGGACAACATCACCGCCAGCAGATTGTTGAAATCGTGAGCCATGCCACCGGCCAGCCGGGCGATCGCATCCATCTTGGTGGTCCGTTGGAGACTCTCTTCCAGGGCGATTCGTTCAGAGACATCGCGGGAATTCAACACCAGCCCGCCGATGGTGGATTCGTCAAAGAGGTTGCATCCCAAGGTCTCAAGGTACCGGTTCTGGCCGTCGCGCAGCCGCACCCGCCAAATGATGCGGGTGGTCTGTCCGGGATGACGGCTCAGTTCCTGGAGGAAACCGGTGAGAACTGCGGTCTCATCAGCATGCGCAAGGTCGGGCAGGCTTTGTCCGCTCAGTTCTTCCGGGTCTTGCCCAAGCAACCGTCGGGCACACGGGCTGGCGAATTGAATGCGGTGGTTCCTGCCGACTACCAGGATCAGATCCGAGGAATTGCGCACCATGGATTCGAAGCGCGCCTGGCTTTCCCGTGCGGCTTCGGCGGCCATCCAGCGCAGGCTGTCGCGCATCACCAGAACTTCCCGGCCCAGCAGGACGATGAAAAGAAGGATGAGGGCGGGGAACGCCCGGTTCGCCGCCACCGGCAGGGCGTCCGGCCGGATGGAAAGAAACGCCAGCCAGGATAAAACCAGCAGAATGGTAAACACCGGCACCGGACTGAATGCGGTTGGGGCCGTATGCCGCTGCACGGGCACCGGGTCCACGGCAAAGCGCCTCGCTGCGATTAGCAGTAGCACCGTCGCGACGGTGTTGGCGATGTTGATCCAGTTGATCGAGCTGTTGATTATGATCTGGGCGGCCGCATCCAGACTGAAAATCATGTCCGCCAGCCACGACACCCCCATGCCGCCAATCAGCAGCCACACGGCACGGCGGGAGGGAAGGGCGGCCTTGGTCAGCAGCGCGACGTTGATGCCGAATACACCGCAGAGCGCACACAGCGGCCAGACGATGATCAGAATCGAATCCAGCAGGGAGGCCTGGGCCAGTTGAGGCTGGATCGCGAAAAGCCACACCGGCATACCCACCCCGACCAGGTAGACCGCGCCATCCACCACAATGCGCGCCCAACCCGTGATCCGTCGGGCGTCGGTCGGAAGCCGGTAAAGGGCGCCGAGGAAGCAAGGATACACGCTGAGAAAGAAGGCATCAGAAAAATTGAAGATCGTGGTATCGCGCCCAGTGTGGATGAGGAAGTTCTGGTAGACGGTTCCCAATACCAGCATGGTCAGTCCGACGGCGGTGAGCTTCAGTCCTCCGCGCACCGGGGCGGGTAGTTCGGCGCGGCGGGAAGCCCGCCACATCGCCCAAGCGCATAGCGAATTCAGGGCGCCCAGAAACCCCGGCCCCGTGCCGCGCGGCAGAACACCGAACAACAGGCACACCACATAGATCGCCGCAGCCGCCACTGCGACCTGCAGCCAGACCGGGTTGGAGCGGCTGCCGGCGTCAGACCGAATCTCGCGCGCTGGAACCGCGCTTGCAATCTTGGTTGCAGGAAGGCTCATGGAGCAATGAACGGAGGGGCCGAGTGGCCGTTTGCCGCATCCTGCGGGCCATGGCCTTGATGGCAATTCGCAATACACTCACTCATCAACGGCTATGAACCCGGATTCCGATATTGACCGGAATGCGGTTAGCTCTGCGTGGGAGGGCGCGGGGACAGGAACTCACGACCGCACGGGAAAATCCCGCGCTCCCGCAGCGAGCTACACAGGCAATCGCGGAATCCGGGTTAAATCTCCCCGGAACCACTGTCCGAGAATTTTTGGCAAGCCCATGCTTTACCGTTTACCTCTCACTTGTTCTCACGGGGTCACGCGGCTGGTGGCGCCCATGGCCGACATCGCGTACAGCGCCACCATCACGACCGCGCAGGCGAGCTTGGCGAAGCCGGAGAGCAGGAAGCCCAGCGCGGCGCCGGCACCGGCTTTGAGCGCCTCCTCGTCGGTCTTCTTGCCCAGCCATTTCTCGGCGATGACGGCGCCGAGCATCGTGCCGAGCAACAGCGCCGGCAGCGAAAAGAGCATTCCCGCGAACGCGCCGCCCGTGGCCCCGGCCATGCCCCACTTGCCGCCGCCGAGCAATTTCGTGCCCAAGAGCGTGCAGCCAAGGTCGGCGAGCACCGACAGGAACCAGAAGCCCGCGATCCAACCGACCGCCAGCCAGGTGAGCGTGTCGGGCAGCAGCCATTTCTGCAGCAATGCCGCCAACAGGATCAACGTGGTGCCCGGGAGCAGGGGCACGACGCAGCCCACCAGCCCCACCAGCATGAGCAGGATGACCGTGGTCCAGATCGCGATTTCCATGCCGCCATGACACGGCAGCGCGGGTCCGGGTTGCAAGTCATCGCGGGACGCAGGGGGAGCAGGCCGCTCCGCCCTGCCTCGGACCAATCCAGGGTCCTGCTCAATGCTTGGTCGCCCTGCGCGGGAGCGCAGGGACCTCATTGCACACTCTCAGCTGAAATCCCGCCGTTCCCGCGGCTACACGGGCAACCGATTGATCCCGGATTAATTTAGGGATTGGCCGCCGTGTCATAATACCCATGGTCGGACCCCACACCCAGTTCCTTCCTCATGTCCGAACCCACCGGCCTGAAACGCTTCCTCCCCCCCCTCGGTTCACCCGCCTACCACGTGATGCTCTCCGTGGTGGCCATCACGATCCTCGGTCCGCTCGGCGGCATCTCCGCGGCGTTCATGAATTTCTCCATCGGCTTCTTTGTCGGCGGTCAGGTGCTCGCCGGCATCCTGGGCAGCGTGGTCACCCTGCCCTACGGTCCGGAGGGAAAGCACGGCGCCAACTACATGCAGACGATGGCCGCTTCGGTCGCCGGCATGTGCGCCATGGCGGTACTGATCCAGGCAATGGTGTGGCTCGACCTGCCCCCCGTGCCCGACTGGAAAATGGTCCTCTTCCTGACCTGCATCGGCATGTTCGGCGTGGGCGTGGGTATGCTCTACACTCCGGTGCTCGTGGACCGGATGCAGCTCACTTTCCCGTCCGGCTACGCGGTCGCGAACATTTTGCGCGCCCTCACCGACCCGGTGCTGCTGCGTCAATCGATCGCCAAGCTCGGCGGCGGCCTCGCCGCCGGCTACGCGGTGGGCTTCGCCTCGTTCAAGGTCGCAGCCATCGGCGCAGTCGGCGTCTCCGCCTCGACCGTGGGCGCGGGTTTCATCGTCGGCGCGCGCATCGCCATCCCGGCGCTGGTCGTCGCGTTGATCGGCCGGGCGGCCATGCCCACCCTGATCGAGATCGGCTGGCTCGCCGAGGGTGAGCCTTACCGCAAGATCGGCTTCATCATCTCGCTCGGCACCATCCTCGGCGCCGCCGGCCTCGACATCACGCTGATCCTCATCGAGGCGTTCAAACGTTTCCGCCAGCAGGTGCCGGCCGCGCCCGATCCGGATTGGAAACGCGTCAACATGTTCCGCCTTATCCTTTGGATCATCGCGTGGGGCGCGGGCATCGTGATCATCGGCAGCCAGCTCCTGCAGCAGCCCGTGTTCTTCCTCATCGTGGCCCTCGGGCTCTGCCTGCTCTTCGTGCTGGTGAACGGCATCTCGCTCGGCATCTCCGACTGGAACCCGATCTCCAGCGCCTTCGTGATGGCCGTCTTCATCATGGCCGCCCTCGGCCTCAAGGACCCCGGCGTTGGTCTCATGTGCGCGGCCATTTTGCTCATCTCCTGCAGCGTCGGCGGCGACATGCAGCAGGACCGCTCCACCGGCTGGCGCCTCGGCACCAACCGCGTGAACCAGTTCCGCTACCAGGTCATCGGCATCGCCTGCGGCGCGGTCCTGACCGTGGTGCTCGCGAAGGTCTTCATGAGCGCCTACCCGATCCTGCAGGCCGACCAGTTCTCCAACCCGAACCTCGAGGGCGCGCAGCAGTGGCAGTCGGCGATGACCTACAAGTTCGTCGGCGCGATCAAAGGCATCACGCTCGAACAACCACACGTCCTCAAGGCGCTCTGGCTGGGCGTCGCCATCGGCCTGGTGACGATGGTGATCCGCAAGCTCATCAAGCGCACCGCCGCCTACAAGGCCTTCGTCGCCGGCTCTTCCTCCGGCAAGGCCACGGACTTCGTGATCGACGCCGTGCTGCTCCCCAGCCCCTACGCTTCCTCCTTCGGCGGCTTCGTCGAGATCAAGACCGTGCTCTGGTGGGCCGGCGGCGGCATCTTCGGCTCGCTCTACACGATGTGGGCGGAGAAACAGAAAGCGGCCTCGGCCCCTGACGCCAACGCGCTGCCCTCCGACATGAGCACAATGTCGCTCGTCGGCGGCGGCCTCATCGCCGGCGACTCGCTCGCCGCGCTGAGCGTGGGCGTTTACGGCCTGCTGCAGACGGTGCTGTGACTGGCGCGGCTGCTTGGTGAAGGTGGAGCGACCTGCTCCTCAGGGCGCTTTTCGGCAGCGCACATCCTTTGCGCGTTGGGGAGCAACGCGCACCACCCCTCAAATCCACTCACCGATACAGCGCCGTCACTGGCGTGGCCGTGAGCACGTTGTATTGGCGCATGGCGAGGCGCCACCACGGTGACAGCTGGTCGGCGGGCAGTTTCCACAGCTGCTCGTGCAGCCAGTTCATGGACTCGGGGTCGAGCAGCAGCGCCATCTTCTCGCGCGTGGTGAGCTTCTCTGGCCCGTCGGCCAGCAGGCGGCGGCGCAATTCGACAAAGTAACGGCGCACCGAATAGCTCCCGGGCCGGCGCTGGCGGAGCAGCGACACGTGCACGGCGTTCACGTAGGGGTCGAGGATCGCCTGCATGAGGCCGAAATCCCGGCGCAGCTCACGGATCGGCAGCATGTGCTGGTAGCACTCCTCCAGATTCCGCTCGAGTTGTGTCAGCACCGGCGCGGGTTCTGTCTCGTCGGGCGTGAGAAACAGGCCGAGTTCGCGGGCGCGGCGGCCCAGGCCGGCCCGGCTGAGCAGGATCGACAGCGGGGCCGACAAGACCAGCCCGAGCAGCACGGGGGACAGCCACCAGAAAAACGCCGGCGCGAGGATGTAGGCCGAGGCGCCCCAAACGAGGCCGAACAATGTCTGACCCGAATGCGTGATGATGGCCTCGCGCCAGTCGGGGTCATCGCTGGCGGCGCGCTGCTGGGTGACCCAAGACACGCCCTGCCCAAGCAGGATGTAGGTCACAAACTTCGAGTGGAACATCATGTTGATCGGCGCCAGCAGCGTGGAGGCAACCGTCTCCAGCAGGGTGCTGACCACGAGTCGCACCCGCCCGCCGTAGGCCGTGGCGCGTCCGTGTTTCATCACGAGGCCCACGCTCAGCACCTTGGGCAGGAAAATGAGCGTCATGGTGAGCCCGAAGAGCGCCAGCGCCTGCGGCACCGGCACGACATGGTCGAAGATCATCACGTAGCGCGCGGGATCCACCGTGCCATCCTCGACCCGGCCAAAGAGCCGCAGCGTGCTCACGAGCATGAAGAGCAGCCAGATCGGCGAGCTCACGTAGCCCATGATGCCTTGAAACAGGTGAAACCGGTTGATCGGGTGCAGATTCGGCGCCGAGAGGAGCCAGCTGTGCTGGAGATTGCCCTGGGCCCAACGCCGGTCGCGCTTGGCCGCATCAATGAGCGTGGGCGGGCCTTCCTCGAAACTGCCTTCGAGATCGTAGGCGAGCCACACCTTCCAGCCGGCCCGGCGCAGGAGCGCGGCCTCGACGAAATCGTGGCTGAGGATGCGTCCGCCAAACGGCTCGCGCCCGGGCAGCTCGGGCAGCGCCGCGTGCTCCATGAATGGGGCGACACGGATCACGGCGTTGTGGCCCCAGAAGTTGCTCTCGCCCTGGTGCCAGTAGTTCAGGCCGGCGAGGAACAGCGGGCCGTAGAGCCGGCTGGCGAACTGCTGGAGGCGCGAGTAGAGCGTGACGCCGTTCACCACGCGGGGCGCGGTCTGCAGGATGCCGACGGTCGGGTTGCGCTCCATCATCGCGACCAGCTTCACGATGGATTCGCCGGTCATGATGCTGTCGGCATCGAGCACCACCATGTAGCGGTAGCTGCTGCCCCAGCGGCGCAGAAAGTCGGAGACGTTGCCGCTCTTCTTGTTCAGCGAGATTCGGCGCTTGCGGTAGAAGATGCGGCCGAAGCCGTTCAGTTGCTTGCAGAGTTCGGCCCAGGCGACCTCCTCCTGGATCCAGCGGTTCGGGTCGTTGGAATCGCTGAGGATGAAAAAATCAAAGTCATCGAGCCGGCCGGTCTTCTCCAGCGAACGGTAGATGACGCGCAACCCCTCGAAAATGCGGCTGGGGTCCTCATTGAAGACCGGCATCACGATGGCGGTGCTGCCGAGCGGCAGCTTTTCCAGCGGCTCGTCGTCGCGCAGCGTGCGGCTGATGCGCGCCGTGTCGCCGCGATTGATTACATACAGGCCGATCAGCGCGGTGCAAAAACCCGTGGCCACATGCGCGAACAAAATCGTGAACAGCACCAGCAGCGGCAGGTCGGCCACGCGCGCGAGCGTGAACGGCCCCTGCCAGAGCAGATCGGCCATGAACCACGCCGCGAGCGTGGTGAGCAGGAAGACGAGCGAGAAGAATGTCGCCCGCCGGCGGCTGACGCGCGCCTTGTCCACCTGCTCGACTGTGAAGGCCGTGGGCATCAGAGGGCCCCTCCATTTGTCATCGCGAGGTGCGCACAGCGCACCGTGGCGATCCATCTAGCTGGATTGCTTCGTCGTTCCGCGATGCGGAACTCCTCGCAATGACTGGATGTAAACGGGCGCATCATCGCGTCGCGTAAAACACCAGGCCCAGCGCCGAGATGAACAGCGCCCAGAGGAGAATGACGCGCAGGATCGGCCATTTTTCGATCTGCTCGAAGGTCTGGCCCGCCACCTCGGTGAGCGCGCCCAGCTCGATCGGGCGCGGCACCATGCTGGTCACGGTCATGTCGGGGCCGGCCTGGATGGAGCGGCGGCGCATCTCTTCGGCAAATTCCGGCGGCACCTGCTTCTCGTCGAGGAAAGCGTAGGGCCAGCGCTCTACGCCCTCCGAGAGCAGCAGGGCGACGCGGCCTTCCACGGCGATGCGCTCGTGCGGCAGGTTTTTGTCGCCGAGCAGTTCGCCGAACCACTCGTCCATCATGCGGTCGATCTCCTCGGCCGCGAGCGTGGTGGGGTCCAGCGCAGGGTTCTGCGCGTGGCGGGCGGCGGCGCGGGCGATGACCTTCTCGATGATCGTGATCTGCTGGAGCCGGTTGTGGACCCGATGCGCGCGCAGGTAGTCCTCGACGCGGATGAACGCCGCGTTCCACTGGTCCGGCGTGCCCGTGCGGGGCCGGAAAGCGTTCAGGGTGTCCAGAGGTTGCTCCATGTTTCGGTGAGCGCCTTGTCGGCGCCGCGCAGATAACAACGCAGTTCCACGGGCCGGCCGCTGCCGTCCGCCGCGAGCTCGAACACCGCGCGCCAGCGCCCGGTGGGCCCGGTGCGGATCACGGAACCGACGCCGATGAGCTTGGCCCCCTCGCCGACCGTGACGACGGCCTTGGGTTCTTTGACCGACTTGGGCAGGGTGAGGCCGTCAAACTCCACGACGAAGCGCCGGCGGTCCGGGTGATCGAGCACCGCGCCGTTCCGTGTCGAGGCGACGAAACCGGACGGCGGACGGCCCTTGGCGTCGCCGAACCAGCGCAGGCGATACTCAAACACGAGCGGTTCACCGGGCTCAGGCAGCTTCTCGGGCGTCCAGAAGGCGACGATGTTGTCGTTGGTCTCATCCGGCGACGGCAATTCCACGAGGCGCACGGAACCGCGGCCCCAGTCGCCGACCGGTTCGATCCACGCGCTGGGCCGCTCGTGATAATGGGCTTCGAGATCGTCGTAGTGCGCAAAATCGCGGTCGCGCTGCAGCAGGCCGAAACCGCGCGGCGAGGCGTCGGCGAAGGCACTCACGCGCACCTGCGCCGGGTTGTTCAGCGGACGCCAGATCCACTCCCCCGCCCCGGTGTTCATCAGCAGGCCGTCGGAATCATGCACCTCCGGACGAAAATCGTTCTTCGACCAGCCCGTGTTCTCGCCGTGCAGGAACATGCTCGTGAGCGGCGCGAGCCCCACGACCGCCGGATGCGCGCGGAACCAGAGCGCGGCCTTCACCTGCATGACCGTTTCCTTGCCCGGAGTGATCACGAAGCGATACGCGCCCGCCACGCTCGGTCCCTCGAGCAGGGCGTGCAGCGTGACCGAAGCGGCGCCGGCCTTCGGACGCTCGACCCAGAACTCCGAGAAGCGCGGAAACTCCTCGGGATCGGGCCCGCCGCTGTTGATCGCGAGGCCGCGGGCCGAAAGCCCCCAGTGCAGTCCGCGCGCAAGACTGCGGAAATAACTCGCCCCGAGAAACACGGCCAGCTCGCTCATCGCATCAGGACGGTCCAGCGCGTAGTGGATCCGCAGTCCGGCAAACCCCATGTCGGCGGGCACCGGCTCGGGCAGACGGTTGGAGCCGTAGTTGAAGAGCGCCGGATCGAAACCGATCAGCTTCTCCTGACCGCCGCTGACCTCGTGCACCTGCACGGCTTCCTTGAAGAGCCAGCCCGGGTGGAAAAACTGGAGCTGGAAGGGCAGCTTCTCCTTCTTCCACCAGGCGTGATCGTGGTCGAACTTGATGTTCTGATGCTGGAGGTAGTTGTAGCCGGCCAGCCACGCCGGCACGCGCGACCCCGGCGGCGCGTAGGGCCGCGCAGCGATTTCCTTCGCGTGCTGTTGGAGGAGGTCGAAGTTGAATTCGGCGGCGAAGGCGCGAAGGGCACCGAACAAGACCACGATGCCAATAATCAGCGGCATCGTGACCTTGCGCCGGGAAATTTGTAGGGCGGGGTCGTGGATCCGCTTCATCACAGGAAATAATTCCGCTGCTTGTCCGATATCGTCACGCCCGCGCGCTCCATCACCGCGAGCAGATCCTCCCAGGCGTCGCGCTTGATTTTCTTCGCGGCGGCAGACACGAGGCCTTCCTGCCGGAGCAGATAAGACGGATGGTAGGTCGCGCGCAGGGGCGTGCCGGCATACTCATGCCACGAACCGCGGGCCGCGCCCATGGACTTGAAGCGATCCGGCCCGAGCAGGCCGTCCACGGCGGTCTTGCCGAGCGCGACGATCACCTTGGGCTGGATGATGGCAATCTGCGCGCGGATGAACGGCAGGCAGCACGCCATCTCCTCCTGCGTGGGCGGACGGTTGCCCGTTTGCGAACCGTCGGCGTTGCGCGCGCCCATCGCGGGACGCCAGTTGAGGATGTTGCCAATGTAAACCTGGCTGCGGTCGAGGCCCATGGCCTTGATCATGCGGTTGAGCAGCTGGCCGGCGCGGCCGACGAACGGCTCGCCCTGATCCTCCTCGTCGGCGCCGGGCGCCTCGCCCACGAACATGATGGCGGTGTCGAGGTTGCCCACGCCGAACACGACCTGTTTGCCGGGGTGGACGTTCTGCCTGCAGGTCGGATCGTTGAGCACGATCTCGCGGAGGGCGTTCCACCGCGTCGGCTTGTCGCCGTCGGGCAACACGACATCGGGGCGCGGCGGCAAGGCGGGCTTGGCGGCGACGACCGGCGCAGGCGTCGGCAGCACAAAAGTGCGCACGGGCTGTGGGTCGGGCTTTACGCCCGACGGTTCGGAAACGGCCAAGGCTACGTTCGCGTCGGGCGTAAAGCCCGACCTACCGTCCTCCTCCGGCGCATCCGCCAGCGCATCACGCAGCGCCTGCATGGCTTCCGGGCTGACCGAAATCGTGCGGTTGCCCTCGGCCTTGAGGCGCCGAAGCTCGTCGTTGAGAGCCAGCAACTGTTCGCGAGTGTTCAAAGGGGTGGTCAGACGGGGCGGGCGACCATCAGCTTCTCAACGTATTTCGCCAGCAAGTCGAACTCCAGATTCACGCCCGAGTCGGCCTGCTTCTCGCGCAGATTCGTGGCGGCCAGGGTGTGCGGGATGAGCCACACGGCGAACGAGTCGCCCGCGACCTCCGCCACCGTCAGCGAAATGCCGTCCACCGCGATCGAGCCCTTGCTCACGAGGTAGCGCCCGAAGCCCGCCGGCGCGGCGACGCGCAGATAGTGGTCCTTGCCCCGCGGCTCGAAGACCTCGACGCGGCCCACCGCATCCACGTGGCCCGACACAAAATGCCCGCCAAGCCGGCTCTCGGGCTTGAGGCTGCGCTCGAGGTTCACGAGCGAACCGGGCTTGAGCTCCTTAAAATTGGTCAGCCGGCGCGACTCCTCCAGCAGTTCGAACCACAGGTGGCCGGCGTCGTAGCGCACCACGGTCAGGCAGCAGCCGTTGACCGCCACGCTGTCGCCCACGGCCACGTCGGCCGGCACGACCTGAGCGGCAAGCTGCAAGCTCCACGCGTTTTGCGCGGGGGCGAAGCTGACGACCTGACCCGTTTCCTCGACCAAACCGGTGAACATGCCCCATGCCTAAGGCTCCCGCCCGGCGAGCACCAGAAAAAGTCCGCCAGGATGGTCATTTCCCGGGGTTGACGCTCGGGGCGAACCTTCCACAAAGTGCCGGTTTACCCACATGGCCGCCACCTCCTGCAAAGAATACGAGTTCCTCACGATCGAGCCGCAATGGCAGGCGGTCTGGGAGCAGACCAAGCCTTTCCGCGCCGAAAACGGCTCGACCAAGCCGAAGTTCTACGTGCTGGACATGTTCCCCTACCCATCCGGCGCCGGCCTGCACATCGGCCATCCGGAGGGTTACACGGCCACCGATATCCTGGCCCGCTACAAGCGCGCCCGCGGCTTCAACGTGCTCCACCCGATCGGCTGGGACGCCTTCGGCCTGCCCGCCGAACAGCACGCGGTGAAAACCGGCACGCACCCGGCCACCAACACGCAGAACAACATCACGAACTTCCGCCGCCAGATCAAGGCCCTGGGCTTCAGCTACGACTGGGACCGCGAGGTGGACACGACCGATCCGAAATATTTCCGCTGGACGCAGTGGATTTTCCTCCAGCTCTTCAAGAAGGGTCTAGCCTACGTGGACGAGCGCCCCGTGTGGTGGTGCCCCGAACTGCGCACCGTGCTGGCCAACGAGGAGGTCGTGGACGGCAAGTCCGAGGTCGGCGGTTTCCCCGTCGAGCGCCGCAATCTCCGCCAGTGGGTGCTGCGCATCACGGCCTACGCCGAGCAGCTGATCGACGGCCTCAAGGACGTGGACTGGCCCGACTCGACGAAGCGCATGCAGGAGGCCTGGATCGGGCGCAGCGAAGGCGCCGAGGTGCTGTTCAAGATTGACCGTGGGTCGGGGTTTACGCCCGACGCGTCGGGGGTAAACCCCGACCTACAGGACCTGAAGATTTTCACCACGCGCCCCGACACGCTCTTCGGCTGCACCTACATGGTGCTCGCGCCCGAGCACCCGCTCGTGCCTTCGCTGACCACCGACGCCCAGAGCGAGGCCGTCGAGGCCTACCGCAAGAAGACCGCCGCCAAGAGCGACGTCGAACGCATGTCCGACGCCTCGAAGGAAAAGAGCGGCGTCTTCACCGGCAGTTACGCCATCAAT
>JAUPWC010000117.1 GCA_030916665.1 Verrucomicrobiota bacterium | reverse complement strand
TGCTCATGATGCTGGCGCAGATGAGCGGGATGCACTCGACCGTGCCGGTGACGTCGCGGAGGGAGTAGAGTTTGCGGTCGGCGGGCACCACCTGCGGGGTCTGGCCGATCATGGCGCAGCCGACCTTGGCCAAGATGGCGCGGAACTCCGGCACGGTCAGCTGGACCTTGAAGCCGGGGATGGCCTCGAGCTTGTCAAGGGTGCCGCCGGTGTGGCCGAGGCCGCGGCCGCTCATCATCGGGACCTTGAGGCCGCAGGCGACGGCGAGCGGGGCGAGAATGAGCGAGACCTTGTCGCCGACGCCGCCGGTGGAGTGCTTGTCCACCTTGGCGCCGGGCAGGTCCCGCAAGTCGATGACGTCGCCGGAGCGCATCATCGCGTCGGTCAGCCACGCGGTTTCCTGCGGTGTCATCCCGCGCCAGAAGATGGCCATGAGCAGGGCCGTGGCCTGGTAGTCGGCAAAGGCGCCGCTCACCACGCCCTTGGCGAAGAACTCGATTTCGTCACGCGACAGCGCGCCTCCGTCACGCTTTTTGATGATGATGTCCTGGGGGAAAAAGGCCGGGGTGCTCATGGTTGCAGCAAAATCGTTCTCGTTCTCTTAATCGTAATCTTTCTCGGGATTAAAAGAGAGAGAACGAGGAGGAATACGAGAACGAGAACGATTCTACGCGTAGCGTTCTTCCTTCCATGGGTCGCCGACGGCGTGGTAGCCGCGGACTTCCCAGAAGCCGAGGCGGTCCTCGGGGAGGAAGGTGATCGTCTTCACGAATTTCGCGCCCTTCCACGCATAGAGCTTGGGGATGATGACGCGCGCCGGGCCGCCGTGCTCGCGGGAGACGGGCGCGCCGTCGAACTGCGTGGCGATCAGCACGTCGTCGTCGAGGCAGTGCTCAAGCGGGACGTTGGTCGAATAGCCGTCGTAGCTGGTGAAATAGACGAACTTCGCCCCGGGCTTCGGCTGGGCGAGCTCGAAGAGCGTGGTGAAGGCCACGCCGCTCCACCGGCAGTCGTATTTGCTCCAGGTCGTCACGCAGTGAAAGTCGCTGACATCGGTGACCTGCGGCAGGGCGTTGAACTGCGTCCAATCAAGCGTGACGGGCTTTTCCACGAGGCCATCGATGGTGAGAGCCCACTCCTTGAGCGGGATTTCCGGCTGCACACCGAGGTCGAGCACCGGGAACCCGGTGGTCAGTTTTTGCCCGGGCGGGAGGCGGCCGGGCGCGGCGAGATCACGGGGCTTGAAGCCCTGCGCCTTCTGTTTCTCGGCCCACTTCTGTTTGGCCGCGATGTAACGGTCTTTCGACATGGGGGCACGCTATGACAGCGGAGGAGGAGTGGCAAGCAGCGCCTCCAAACCGGTTGGCCACAAAAAGGCACGAAAAGTCACAAAAATCAGGCCACCGGATCGAACATCAGATATTTTTTCACGGACATGATTGGCGCGCCAAAGTTGATGAGCAGGCCGGTTTCGGTGCGGCTGGAGCGGAGGTAGCCGAGCAGTTGGGCGACGTGTTCGTCGGTCACTGCCCGGACGGCTTTCAACTCCACGATCAGGCAATTCTCAATGAAGAGATCGGCGGAGAAATCGCCCAGCAAGGTGCCGTCTTCGTCGTAAACACTCAACGCCTGTTGCTGCACGGCGTGGAGGCCCTGCTTGCGCAAGCGATGAATCAGGGCGTTTTCGTAGATCTTCTCCACATGGCCGTGCCGGTGGAATCGATGGATGGCGAAACTGGTCTCACGGACCAAGTCACAGAGTTTGGTGATGTGGGCGAATTTCATGGGCTCCACTTCGTGGCTTCTTCTGCCTTTTTGTGGCTGATGGTTTGGGCCCGTTGGGAAAGGGGAGGCGGTTGCGTCTTGAGCACCTCGGTGACGGCGCGGCGCTTGAGCGTGTAGTAGAGGGCCATGCCGCCTTGATAGAAAAAGGTGAGAATGAGAAGGAGGAGACAGACCAACGCATTCATCACCTGCAGGAAGAGCGGACGGTCGAGTTCGACCTGCATGCCGGCGGTGAGCAACTGGCGGTCGATTTCCGCCCGGGCCGGCGCGGGAAGCTCCATCCACAGTGCGGCCGGGTCGAAGAACCACCAGCGACAAGCTGCGTAAGCCCAGATGACAACGAGCAGGCACATCTGCGCGCCGATGAGCCAGCGCAGGCCCCGGGGCTCACGGTTCAAGAGCAGCCGGCGTCCGTGCAATTCGCCTGCGCCCGCGAGCACGACCAGCACCGAAGCGCCGGTGGCGAACCAACTTCCGGTCACCAGCGAACAGAAGCCGCCCAGGGACGCGATGATCACGACGCTCCAGCCGTCGCCCCGGGCGATGGCCAGCACGCGCTTGAGGCTGCGGTCGGGAAGGATCGGTGGGGGCTGCATTTCAGGTTGTGGATTCCTGTTTTCCCCCAGAATGGCGCGCACCGGCATGTCGTCACGTTCCAAAAAACCCTGGCCCTTTCGGATCGAGTATCCGCCCGAGCTGCCCATCAGTGCGCGGGCGGACGAGATCGTCGCGGCCATCCGGGACCATCCGGTGCTGGTGCTCGCGGGCGAAACCGGGTCGGGTAAGACCACGCAAATTCCCAAGCTCTGTCTTGTGGCCGGGCGCGGTGAACGGGGTCGCATCGCCTGCACGCAACCGCGGCGCGTGGCGGCGACCTCGGTCGCGCGACGCGTGGCCGAGGAGCTGAACGTGCCCTTCGGCCGCGAGGTCGGCTGCAAGATCCGCTTCGCCGACCAGACCTCGGGCAACACGGTCATCAAGTTCATGACCGACGGCATGCTGCTCGCCGAACTGCAGGCCGACCCGGAGCTGCGCGAATACGACACGATCATCGTGGATGAGGCGCACGAGCGCTCCCTTAACATCGACTTCATCCTCGGTCACCTGCGCCGTCTGCGCCTGCGCCGTCCCGAGCTTAAAATCGTCATCACGTCTGCGACGATCGACACCGAGGCCTTCGCCAAGGCCTTTGACGGCGCGCCGATCATCGAAGTGTCGGGGCGGGTTTATCCGGTGGAGGTGATTTATTCGCCCTTGGAGGAGATGGGTAGGGCGAATCCTCCGGATGAGCAGTCGGGCGAGGCGGCTCGTCGGGACGACTCGCCCTACCGGAAGCAGCGGAACGACGAATACACCTACCTCGACGCCGCGGCCGAGGCGGTTGGCCGGATTCTCGACGAGAGTTCGGCCGGCGACATCCTCGTGTTTCTGCCGACCGAGCGAGACATCCGCGAGCTCCGTGACCTGTTGGAAGGCCGCCGGCAGAACCGGCTTGAAGTCGTGCCGTTGTTCGGCCGGTTGACCAACGCCGAGCAGCAACGCGTGTTCACGCCGACGCAGGCGCGCAAGATCGTGCTCGCGACCAACATCGCGGAGACCTCGCTCACGATCCCCGGCATCCGCTTCGTCGTGGACACCGGGCTTGCGCGCTTCAGCCGCTACGTCCCGCAGAGCCGCACGCGCCGTCTGCCGGTCGAGCCGGTGTCGCAGAGCAGCGCCGACCAGCGCAAGGGTCGCTGCGGCCGCGTGAGCGACGGCGTGTGCATCCGCCTCTACTCCGAGCAGGATTACCTGGACCGTCCGCGGTTCACGCAGCCCGAGATCCAGCGCAGCAATCTCGCCGACGTCATCCTGCGCATGAAGGCCTTCGGACTGGGCGACATCGAGGAGTTCCCGTTCCTGAACGCGCCGCCCGCCAAGGGCATCCGGGCCGGTTACGCGCTGCTGCACGAACTGGGCGCCATCGACGAGGCCGGCGTGCTGACCGACCTCGGCCGCGAGCTGGCCCACCTGCCCGTGGACCCGACGGTCGGCCGCATGATCCTGCAGGCGCGCACGGAGAAAGCGCTGCGCGAGGTGCTGATCATCGCCGCCGCGCTGAGCATCCAGGACCCACGGGAGCGGCCGATGGACGCCCAGCAGAAGGCCGACGCCGCGCACCGGCGCTTCACGCAGCCGGATTCCGATTTCCTCACCCTGCTCTCGATCTGGGAGGCCTACCACGACGAGTTCGAGGCGATGACGCTCGGCAAGCTGCGCAAGTTCTGCACCTCGCACTTCCTGTCGTTCATGCGCATGCGCGAGTGGCGCGACGTGCATGCGCAGCTCGAAGACACCTTGCGCGAGCGGGACGGGTTCACCCGTTCATCGGTCTATGACGGCCTGAAGAAAGGGCAGGAGCTGAAGCTGGAGATCGGCACGCCGGCATTTGCGGCGATCCACCGTTCCATCCTCGCCGGCCTGCTCGGCAATGTCGCCACGCGCACCGACGAGGGCGACTACCACGCCGCGCACGACCGGCGGGTGAACGTGTTTCCGGGGTCCACGCTGTTTGAAAAGCGGGAACGGGATTCCAAACATAGCCCTTCCGGAGGCCGGGTTCCACCTTCCAAGCCGAAAGTCGCGAAATGGCTCATGGCGGCGGAGATCATGGAGACGGCGCGGCTCTACGCCCGCACCTGCGCGCGGATCGATCCGCAGTGGATCATCGCGCTGGGCTCGCATCTGTTGCGCATCGCGCACAGCGAACCGTTTTGGAGCGCCGATGCCGGGCGCGTGCTCGTGAAGGAGCGACGCCGGCTCTACAACCTGGAGCTGGAGACGCGCTCGGTCGGCTACGGGAAGATCAACCCGACGCAGGCCACGGAGATATTCATCCGCGAGGCGTTGGTTGGCGACACCGTGACCTGGCCCTTTGATTTTATCGCCCACAACCGCAAGCTGCGCGAACAGGCTGAGGAGCGCCTCACCCGCCTGCGCAGCTCGGGTTACATGAACATCGACGAGGCGCTGTATCGGTTCTACGCGGCGAGGCTGCCGGCGGGTAGGGCGAATCCTCCGGATGAGCCGTCGGGAGCTG
>JAUPWC010000116.1 GCA_030916665.1 Verrucomicrobiota bacterium | reverse complement strand
GCCCGCGACCAGATGGTCGGCCCCTGGCAGGTGCCCGTCGCCGACTGCGCCGTCACCGCGGCGACCTTTGACGTCACCACCGGCGAGGCCATGGCCATGGGCGAGCGCACGCCCGTCGCGGTCAACAACGCCGCCGCCTCGGCCCGCCTCGCCGTCGGCGAAGCGCTCACCAATCTCGCCGCCGCCCAGATCGGCGACCTCGGCAAGGTCAACCTCTCCGCCAACTGGATGGCCGCGCCCGCCGTGCCCGGCGACGCCGCGGATCTTTACGCCGCCGTGCAGGCCGTGGGCCTGGAACTCTGCCCCGCTCTCGGCATCACCATCCCCGTCGGCAAGGACTCGATGAGCATGAGCACCGTCTGGAGGGACGGCGAGCGGCAGAAACGCATCACCGCCCCGATCTCGCTTATCGTCTCCGCCTTCGCACCCGTGACCGATATCCGTCAGACGCTGACGCCACAGCTTCAGCGCCCCGCGCCGAAGCCAGTTGAAGCAGAAAGTTCAAGTTCAAGCCCCGTTCCCTCGACTTCGACTCCCAACTTAAACGATCAGGAGGAGGACACCGTCCTCCTCCTGATCGATCTAGGTCGTGGGAAAAACCGCCTCGGTGGTTCCATTCTCGCGCAGGTCGTCTCGCAGATGGGCGAGACCACGCCCGACGTGGACAACGCGGCCGACCTCAAGAATTTCTGGAACGCCATCCAGCAGCTCGGCCGCGAGGGCAAACTCCTCGCCTACCACGACCGCTCCGACGGCGGTCTGCTCGCCACGGCGGTTGAAATGGCCTTTGCCGGTCACACCGGCGTGAGCATCGAGATTCCGCACCTGCACGAGCCCTTCGCCGCCCTGTTCAACGAGGAACTCGGCGCCGTTGTGCAAATCCGCGAGTCCGACCTCGACGACGTGCTGCTCGCCTTCCGCTCGCACGGCTTGAAAGCCTGCGTCTCGCGACTCGGCACGCTCAACGCGACCCACACCTTCCGCGTCAGCCAGAACGGCAAGGTGCTCATCGAAGAAAACCTTTTCGCGCTGCGCGCGATCTGGTCCGACGTCACCCGCCGCATCGCCGCCTTGCGCGACAATCCCGTCCACGCCGAACAAGAACAGCAAGTCCGTCTCGATCCCAATAACCCGGGCATCACCCCGAAGCTGACTTTCGCCCCCAAGCCCTCTGCCTTCAGCGCTCCGCGCTCCGCCCCGCAGCCGAAGGTCGCAATCCTGCGCGAGCAGGGCGTGAACGGCGAGGTCGAGATGGCCGCCGCGTTCACCCGCGCCGGCTTCCGCGCCGTGGACGTCCACATGACGGACATCCTCGCCGGGCGCGTCTCGCTCAAGGATTTCCGTGGCCTCGCGGCCTGCGGCGGATTCAGCTATGGCGACGTGCTCGGCGCCGGTGAAGGCTGGGCCAAGAGCGCGCTCTTCAACGAGCGGGCACGCGCCGAGTTCGCGGCGTTCTTCGCGCGCGAAGACGCCTTCGCCCTCGGCGTGTGCAACGGCTGCCAGATGGTCAGCAATCTCAAGTCCATCATCCCCGGCGCGGAGCACTGGCCGCGCTTCGTGCAGAACAAGTCCGAGCGCTACGAGGGTCGCTTCGTCTCGCTGAAGATTGAGCAGAGCCCGAGCGTGCTCTTCCGCGGCATGGAAGGCTCCGTGATCCCGATCGCCGTCGCGCACGGGGAGGGCTACGCCGAGTTCCCCGACGCCGCCGCGGCCGCCGCCTTCAGCGCCTCCGGCCTCGTCGCCGCCCGCTTCGTGGACAACCACCACCAGCCGACCGAGGTCTATCCGCTCAACCCGAACAGTTCGCCCTTCGGCATGACCGCGCTCACGACCCCCTCCGGCCGCGTCACGATCATGATGCCCCACCCCGAACGCGTCTTCCGCAGCGCCTGCATGAGCTGGTCGCCGAAGGATTGGGGCGAGGACTCTCCCTGGATGCAGCTCTTCTACAACGCCCGGACCTGGGTTGGGTAAGTGTGATCGGCATCACTGAGCAGACTTCTCCAAGAGAGAAGCTGCCAGCGGCCTTGACCATCCCGGCAGCAAAGAGCATGATAGCTGGATGAAAGCACCCCGGCGCTGGTTTCTGGTCTTGGCGGCAGGCGTGCTGGTGAACTTGGGCTTGGCAGCGGAGGTTTCGCCGGTGGCCGCGGCGCGCGACGGCAGCTTCAGGATCACGGCCAAGGCCACGCACAAGTTCACGCGCAACACCGACAAGCTGAAGGACCAGGCCATGGCCGCGGCGACCGAGTTCTGCTCCAAGGAGGGCAAGATGCTCAAGGTTCTCAACGTCGAGGAAGACCGGCCCCAATACCTCGTCGGCCGCTTTCCCAGTGTCACGCTCACCTTCAAGGCCCTCGCCGCCACTGAGGCCGAGTTGGCGCCTGTCGCCACCGCAGCCCAGGCCACCCCCAAGCCCATGACCACCGACGAATTGGCGACGGAGCTCACGAGGCTCGACGAGCTGCGCAAGAAGGGTCTGCTGAACGACGCCGAATTCGAGGCCCTGAAGCAGAAACTGCTCAGCCGGTTCTGACCCGCCGCCGCGTCTGCAACTTTTCCTGTCCGATCCGGGTTATCAGGGCATGAAAGTCATCGGCGTCTTCTTTGTCTGGTGCGTGCTGCTCGTGCTCTGCTGGCCGCTGGCGCTGCTTGCGTTGGTTCTGGCCCCGTTGATCTGGCTGATCGCCCTGCCCTTCCGGCTGGCGGGCGTCTGCGTGGGTGCGGTCTTCGCCTTCATCAAGGCCCTGCTGTTCCTCCCCGCCCGCCTGCTCGGAGCCAAGGCCTGAGCGTCGCCTCGGCCGGATCGGTCAAAAAGTCCCTCTGCTGTCCGAGATGATCGGAGTCTTTCGTCGGAATTGTTGTCTTTCCCCGAAACCCTGCTGACAGCACGCTGTCAGTCGCCGGCCCACCTGTGGGGAAAGCCCACCGAACCACGCACATGACCGACACCACGCCCCCACCCGCCGCCCCCGAGGCCGGCGCACCGGCCACTTTTTGGCGGAGCGTCTGGCAGGCCGTCAAAGGCACGCACAGCGATTTCACCACGCTCCCGCTCAACCGGGCGGTGCTGCTGCTGGCCGTGCCCATGGTGCTGGAGATGTCCATGGAGTCGCTGTTCGCCGTCGTGGACGTGTTCTGGGTCTCCCGGCTCGGTCGGGACGCCGTCGCCGTGGTCGGCATCACGGAATCGGTCATGTCGCTCATCTACGCGGTGGCCATCGGCATTTCCTTCGCCGCCACGGCCATCGTGGCGCGCCGCATCGGGGAAAACAATCCCGCCCTCGCCGCCCAGGCCGCCGGACAGATCATCGTGCTCGGCGCCGGCATCGCTGCGGGCATGGGGCTGGTCATGGGCTGGTTCGCCGACGACATCCTGTGGCTGATGGGCTCCAGTCCCGAAGTCAGCGAACTCGGCACCGGCTACGCCCGCATTATGTTTGGCGGCAACGCCACGGTCTTCCTGATTTTCCTGATCAACGCCGTCTTTCGCGGCGCGGGCGACGCGGTGATCGCCATGCGCACGCTCTGGCTGGCCAACGCGCTGAACATCGTCCTCGATCCGTGCTTCATTTTCGGCTGGGGACCGTTCCCGGCGATGGGCGTGGAGGGCGCGGCCGTGGCGACCAACATAGGACGCGGCGTCGGCGTGCTCTACCAGGTCTGGCATCTGACCGCCCGCGCCGGACGCGTGCGCCTGCATCTGCCCGACCTCCTGCCGCACCGCGAGTCACTCGTCACCATCCTGAAAACCTCGGGCAACGGCATTGCCCAGCTGCTGATCGCCACGACCAGCTGGGTCGGCCTGTTCAAGATCCTCGCCGTGTTCGGAAGCCCCGTGCTAGCCGGCTACACGATCGCGATCCGCGTGGTCATCTTCGCCCTGATGCCCGCCTGGGGCCTGGCCAATGCCGGCGCGACGCTCGTCGGCCAGAATCTCGGCGCCAAGAGCCCGGAGCGCGCCGAAGAGTCCATACGGATCGCCGTGCGCTATAATGTTATCTTCCTCGGCGCGGTCGGACTCCTGTTCATCGTGTTCTCACGTTTCATCGCCGGGCTGTTCACGCCCGACCCGGAAGTCTATCCCGAAGCGGTGCGCGCGCTCTGGATCATCAGTCTGGCCTTCCCAGATCGG
>JAUPWC010000115.1 GCA_030916665.1 Verrucomicrobiota bacterium | reverse complement strand
CATCGAGGTGCTGACGCCCGCCGCGCCGGCGCAACGCGGCTCGATCACGACGATCCGGCATCCGCGGGCGGAGGCCGGGCGCTTTGCCGGCTACCTGCTGGAGCAGCACCAGCTGCGCTGCCGCCAGGTGACCGAGCAGGACCTGCGCGCCGTCCGCGTCTCCACCCATGTGTTCAACTCCGACGCCGACTGTGCGCGGGTCGTCGCGGCGGTGCGCGCCTCCCTGCGCGACCTCTGAACCATGCGCCGCTCAGTCCGCCACTTCCGCGATCAGCTCGATCTCCACCGGGGCGCCGCCGGGCAGGGCGTTGACGCCGACCGCCACACGCGCGTGCCGGCCCGCGTCGCCGAAGACGGCGACGAGCAGATCCGAGGCGCCGTTGACGACCTTGGGTTGCGCGGTGAAATCGTCGGCGCAGTTCACGAAGCCGCCCACGCGCACGATGCGTTTCACTCTGGCGAGGTCGCCGATCTCGACCTGCAACGCGGCCAGCAGCTGGAGCGCGCAAGTGCGGGCCGTGGCCGCGGCCTGGGCCTCGGTGAGATCGCGGCCCACCTTGCCCGTCACGATCCGGCCCTCCGCGTCGCGCGCGATCTGCCCGGCGAGGAACACCAGGTTGCCGCTGCGCACGGCCGGCACGTAGTTGGCGATCGCCGGCGACACGGGCGGCAGGACAAGGCCCTGTGCGGCGAGCCGCTCAGCCGGGGTGGTGGCGGCGATGGCCGCGTGGGAGCCAAGCGCGAGAGCCAGGCCCAGGAGGATTTTGTTCATTCCCCGACTGCACCCTCCCCGGACCGCCCGCGCAACGATGAAACCCGTTTCCAAACCATGACTCCCCCTGTCTCTGCCCTTCGCCGCCTCCGGCACGGCGCCCTGGCCAGCCTGCTCGGTCTGGCCGCCGTGACCGCCCCCGCGGCCCACGATCTCTACCTCTGCGCGGCCTTCAACAACGGCAGCCGCGTCATGGGCTCGAACGACGGCTCCGCCAACGGCGTGTTCGTGCGCACGGACGACGGCTTCCGGCACCTCGGCCTCAATTTTCCGCTGATCATCTCGGTGACGTTTGATCCGCGTGCCCCCAACGTCTTCTTCGCCGCCTGTCTGAGCGGGGTGCTGCGCACGCTGGACGGCGGCAAGTCCTGGCGTCTGGTCACCGGCTGGGAGGAGACCGAATCCAAGTCGGTCGCCGTGGACGCGCACGCCCCCGACACCGTTTACGCGGGCCTGCCCGACGGCCTCGTGGTCTCGCGCGACCGGGGGCAGACGTGGCGGCGGGCCGAGCACGGTCTGCCCGAGCGGGGCAAATACACCCAGGTCGTGCGCGCCGACCGCACCAAGCAGGGCCGGGTGCTCATCGGCTGCGAGACGGGCATCTATCTCACCGAGGACAGCGCCGAATCCTGGCGGCGCGTGTGGCTCACGACGGACACGGTGAACGATCTCCAACAGTCCCCCCACGATCCCAAATTGTGGATGGCGGTGACGCAGAGCGCGGGTGCCCTGATTTCGCGCGACGGTGGCGTTACCTGGAAAAAACTCGACGGTGTGCCCGCCAAAAAGGCCCTCTACAACGTGGCCTTTGATTCGCGCGATCCCAAGCGCCTCGCCATCGCGAGCTGGAGCCACGGCCTTTTGCTGAGTGAAGATGGCGGCGTCACGTGGACACCCCGCCACGCCGGATTGCCGGGTGAGGGGACGCCGCGCGTCTGGCGCACGGCGATCGACCCGGACAACGGTGATCTTTTTGCCGCGGTATTCGGGCAGGGACTTTACGTATCGGCCGTCTCCGGCCGCTCCTGGCGTCCGGTGCCCGGCATGGAAGGATCTTCCGTCCAGACTTTCACCTTTGTGCCCCGGTCGGGCCCCTGAACGCCACCGACATCATGCAACGTTTACTCTCCCTTCTCTCCCTCTGCGGTGCTCTGGCCACGATGGCACAGGCGCAACCCGCCACCACCAGCCCGGTGCCGCCGCCGATAACTGATTTCGCCACCGACGCGCGCCGCACGGCCTACCTCGCGCGCGCGGACGAGGTGCTGCAGTGGTATGTCGATTCGATCAAGCCCGACAATCCGGCGACCTTCAATTCCGGGCAGATCGCGGCCAAACTGGCCCGTCGCGAAGACGCCGCCGCCGTCTCGGCGCGTGTCATCGAGCTGATGAGCCGGCCGCAGAGCCAGGACATGTTCTGGATGTTCCCATGGACGGCGATTTCGTTCCTCGGTCGCGACCAACTCACGCCCGAGGCGAAGGCCGCGATCCGCGGCCAGTGGAAGACCTACTTCCCGATGCGCGGTGACACGGAAAATCACTGGGCGATGTATTACACGTCGCTCTACCTCATGACCGAACTCTATCCCGACGATCCGGCGGAAACCTGGTTCACGGGCAAGAGTTCGGCCGAGAACCGCGCCGAGGCCCGGGACTACCTCATCCATTGGATGGACCTCGCGACGACGATTGGGCAGGGGGAATTCAACCCCACGCACTACATCGGGGAATACGCCATCCCGATGCTCTACCTCGCAACCTGGGCCAAGGATCCCGAGATGAAGATCCGGGGGTGGATGAAACTCGACTGGCTCCTCGCCGATCTGGCGGAAAACACCCTCGACGGCGTGTTGCGCGGACCCAACGCGCGCACCGACGACACCTCGGTCATCCAACGCTGGCTGGCCCTCTCGTCCTATTTCAGCTGGCAATGCTTTGGCAACACGCCGCCGCCTCCAGGCTATGGCGGATTTGGCGTCTGGTTCGCCATCGCGGCCGCCAACTACGAGGTGCCCGAAGTCGTCCAGCGCATCGCGGTGGACCGGCAGGAAGATTTTCTCCAGCGCGACCTCAAACGCAGCCGCCGTCGCTGGCGTTACAGCGACGAGCTGATGGCGCTGGTTTACAAGACCAACTACGTGCGCCGCGACTATGCTGTCGGCTCCTACCAGGGCGGCATGACCGACCCGATCCAGGCCCATGTCTGGGACGTGACCTGGGCGGTGCCGGACCCGCGTGGCGTCCACAACACGATGTTCTCCGCCCATCCCTACGCCTCGGCCCGGGCGATGCAGATGTATTTCACCGAGCTCCCGGACCACATGCTCGAATTGCTGTCGAGCCAGGGCAAGCCGTCCTACGATGTGCCCGACAAGATCCTCGGCTGCTCGCCCTACGAGCAGGTTTACCAGGATCTCGACACGGTGATCGCGCTCTACGACATCCCGGCGGACGACCGTTATCCGCGAGTCAACGGCTTCTTCTCGAAGGACCTTGTCAATGTGACGACCGACCCGTCCGGCTGGATCTTCGCGCAGGGCGGAAACACCTACCTGGCCTACCGGCCGCTGGCCCCGTTTCACTGGGAGCACCTGCTCGGCTACAAGCAGCTGCCCTCCACCGGCGGCTACAAGTGGGAGCGCGTGGACCGCGGCGAAAAGGGCGACAAGCTTCTCGTCAGCCCGCATGCGAAGAACGGCACGATCGTGCAGGCGGCGAGCGCCACGGAGTTCAGGGACTTCTCCGCCTTCCAAGCCGCCATCCGTGCGCTGCCGCTGGAATTCACGCTGTCGCCGACACCCGCCGTCAAGATGCGGACGCTGCGTGGACGGGAAATCAGCTTCGCCTACGGCCAGGCCCCGAAGGTCAACGGCAAGAAGGTGGATTACGCGAAATGGAAGCTGTTCGAGGGCCCCCACCTCAACGCCGAGCGGGGCTCGCGCAAGCTGACCATCACGCACGGCCGCCTCGAACGCGTCCTAGATTTCAACACGCTCACGATCACCGACCGCGTCCGCGGCAACTGAGTCCTGCATGAGCTATCCCTCGGCCCTTCCGCTTTCCCAGGTGCGCTTTGACCACGGCTTTCTCGCCGGTCGCGCGCGCCTGGTGCGTGAGACGGTGATCCCGGGCCAGTGGGACGCGCTCAACGACCGCATTCCCGGCGCCGAACGCAGCGGCTGCGTGCACAACCTGCAGGTCGCCGCGGGCGAGAAAACCGGGGAGTTTCACGGCCTGTTCTGGCAGGATTCCGACCTGGCGAAATGGATCGAGGCTGCGAGCTACCGGCTGGCTACACATCCGGACCCGACGCTCGACGCGGAGCTGGACCGGCTGATCGCCACGATCACCAGGGCCCAGCGCGAGGACGGTTATCTCAACACCTACTTCCAGCTCGTGGAGCCGCAGAACCGCTGGGCCAACCTGCGCGACTGCCACGAGCTTTACGTCGCCGGGCATCTCATCGAAGCCGGCGTCGCTCACTTCCAGGCCACCGGCAAGCGCACGCTGCTCGACGTGGTCGGCAAGCTCGCCGATCTGGTTGCGCGCACGTTCGGCAGCGGTCCGGGGCAGATTCCCGGCTATTGCGGGCACGAGGAGATTGAGCTCGCGTTGGTAAAGCTTGCCCGCGCTACGGGAGAGCAACGCTACCTGGCGTTGGCGGAGTATTTTATCACGCAGCGAGGGCAGTCGCCTAATTACTTCGAGACGGAAGCCAAGGTCCGCGGTGAAAAGGGCAAGCTGCCCTGGCACATGCATCACGACGGGCTCGCGACCCTGCAGGCGGCGTGCCCGGTGGCCGAGCTGAAGGAACCGGTCGGCCATGCGGTGCGGATGATGTATCTGCTCGCGGCGATGCTCGACCTTGCGCAGGAGAAAAACGATCCCGTTCTCCGTGAGCAGGGCCGGGACCTGTGGCAGGCGACGGTGGCGCGGCATCTCTACGTGACGGGCGGCGTCGGCAGCGAGCCCTACGGCGAGAAATTCTGCGAACCCTTCGACCTACCGCCCGACCGGGCCTACGCCGAGACCTGTGCCGCCATCGGCGTCGTGCTGTGCGCCCGCCGGATGCTCGAACACGAATTGGACGGCGCGCACGCGGACGTCATGGAGCGGGCGCTTTACAACAACGTGCTGGCCGGGCTCGCGCTGGCCGGGCGCACCTATTTCTATGTCAACCCGCTGGAAGTCGTGCCGGCCGTCGCCAAGCGGCGCTTTGAATGTCACTTGGTGAAAACCCAGCGTGTGCCGTGGTTCGGCTGCGCTTGCTGTCCGCCCAACGTCGCGCGTCTCTTCGCCTCGCTCGGCGCCTACGCCTATGCGCAGCTGACGGACGGACTGGCGGTGCATCTATACGCGGGAGGCGATGTTTCGTTCACCGTCGGATCGGTGCCGGTGCAGCTGCGCGTCACCACCGAATACCCGTGGAAGGAACGGGTGGAGTTTACCGTCGAAGCAGCCGCGGCGGTGGAATTCACGCTGCATTTGCGGCTGCCGGGCTGGTGCCGGACGCCGCACCTGGAAGTGAATGACCGGCCGGTCCGACCCGACGTGAACCGCGGCTATGCCCGGGTGCGCCGCACTTGGCAGCGGGGTGACAAGGTCACGCTGGACCTGCCGATGCCGGTCGAGCGCGTGCATGCCGACGCCCGCGTGGCCGCCGCAGCGGGGCAGGTGGCGTTGCAGCGCGGACCGATCGTTTATTGTGTGGAGCAGGCCGACAACGGCGCGCAACTCTCCGCGCTCAGCCTGCCCCGATCGAGCCCGCTCAAGGCGCACTTTGCCCCGGACCTGCTGGGCGGGTGCGTGATCATCGAGGGTCAGGCCCTGCGAACGGGGTCGGGCGATAAACTTTATACCACCGAGCCCGCGCCGGTCGCTTCCGTTGCGCTTTGCGCGGTGCCATATGCGCTGTGGGCCAACCGCGGCGAAGGAGAAATGCGAGTATGGCTAAGAGAATCCTGAGTCTGGCCGCCAGTCTGGGACTTACCTGCGCCGTGCTGGCCGCGGGAGCGTTCGACGACGGATCGAGCGCCGCGCACGCCATGCTCACGCGGCTCTGCGACGATTTTGGCGGGCGCCTGACCGGCAGCGCGGCGAACCGGGGCGCCCTGACACGTTTGGCCGATGAACTGCGGGCGCTCGGACTACAGCCTGAAGTCGTGCCGTTCAAGATGCCCGGGTGGGAACGGGGGGCGGACCGCGTCGCGCTGGTGGCGCCTTTTGACCGTCGCTTGCGGGTGGCGGCCCTGGCCTACACGCAGCCGCACCGGGCCTTCGAGGCCGCAGTCGTGGACATGGGCGGCGGAAAACCGGAAGAGTATCCCGTGGACTGCAAAGGCCGCATTGGCCTGCTCGGCGCCTCGACCGTCCTGCAATTGCGCGAGATCGCGCGCACCGCCGCCGAGCGTGGGATGCGCGGGCTCCTTTTCATCAACCGCGAGGGCGGCGGGCAGTTGCTGGCGCGCTCCAGTTCCTTCACCGGTGAGCCGCTGCCGTTTCCGGCTTACTCCATCACGCAGGAGGAGGGGCTCTGGCTCCAAAGGTTGCTCCGGCGCGGCGAATCCGTCCGGGTGCGCATGGAAACAAAGTCACGCTGCCGCGAGATCGAGACCGCCAATCTGGTGCTGCGTCTGCCCGGCCGTTCGCCCGAGCGCGTCATCGTCGGCGCCCACTTCGACAGCTGGGACCTGGGGCAGGGGGCCTTGGACAACGGGCTCGGCACCGCGCAGTTGTTCGCGCTCGCCCATGCGTTGCGCGGACGCGACCTCGCGCGCACGGTCGAACTGCACTGGTTCAACGGCGAGGAGCAGGGATTGTGGGGCTCACGCCACGCCGCGGCCGTGCTCGGCGACGCGCCGGTTGTCGCCATGATCAACCTCGACATGGTCGGGGTGTCTATCGCGGTGAACGCCCTCGGCGACGCCTCGCTCGTGCCCGCCCTGGAGCGCTGGAATGCCGCGCGGGAGAAGCCACTTTCCCTGGGTGTGCAGAACATCAACTGGTTCGGCTCGGACCACACGCCCTACCAGCTCGCCGGAGTGCGGGCCATCACCTTCAACGCCCCGATCCCGCGCGAATCGGTCCGCTACTACCACGATCTCGCCGACACGATTGACAAGCTGCCCGCGCAGATCGTGACCGATTCCACCGCCGTGATCGGCGATTTCGTGCTCGCGATCTGCGCGGACACCGGGTTGCGCGCGGAACGCCGCACTCCGGATGCGACAGAGAAACTCTTCACGGCATTCGGTCTCGATCGCCGCATGCGTGCGATCGGCTACTGGCCGTTCAACTGAATTCACCCCATTGCCCATGACTGCACTCACCCCGCATCCCCTCTTAGCAACCTTCTTCGGGCTCCACTGGGTCGATGCCCTGATCGTTGTCGTGTATATGCTCGCCGTGCTGGCCATCGGCAAGGCTCTGTCCCACGGCGTCAAGTGCGAGAAGGACTTCTTCCTCTG
>JAUPWC010000114.1 GCA_030916665.1 Verrucomicrobiota bacterium | reverse complement strand
GCGCATCGCTTACGGTGCCGCTGTAAACGGTAACCGAGTTGGCTACGGTGATAGCGTCCGTGACTGGATTATACACATAGACGATCTCACCTGATAGCACAGAACGGGACTGTGATGACGAACCCCAGTTGTTATGAGGAATGTAAGGGCCGAGCGCGCGATGCCGTTCACCGGAAAAGGTCAGTTTTCGATAATAGACAACGGGCGCCCCAGGCGGTGTCGTTCCCAACGGCGGCACGCCTGCAATCTTGGCGTCCCGCGTTTTAACGGTGAAGACTGGGTTGGCCCTTTTTAGCTCAGGGACAGACCCGAAAGTTACTCCAACGAGCGTAACAAACAGTCCCACACCTGCGAACAGGATGCATCGCTGGGAAGTGATCCTATGGAATATAAAATCCATGATCATAAACGCGCGTTAGTTATTCGGTTGAAATACCCGCAGGTTCACCACACCGGTCGTATCCGGCATAGCTCCCTTTAGCGGATTACGGCCTTGAAGGAATTCGGTGAGATTGCTGACGCCATCGCCGTCGGAATCTCCCCACGAATCGTTTTTCGAGGGATTCAGACCATGCATATGCTCCCAACCATCCGGCACACCGTCACCATCTGTGTCCGGATTGTTCGGATGTGCGCCAAGCATGTATTCCTGGATATTGCTAAGCCCGTCTTCGTCTGGATCCGCATCGCGGTCGTTGAGGGTGGGGTTCAGTCCGTGAATCATTTCCCAGGCGTCGTCCATGCCGTCGCGGTCGGCGTCGGTGAAGAGGGGGTTGTCGAAGGCGACGAGGACGTCGTCGAGTAAGGTGGGCGAGGTGGTTTGGCCTAGGAGGCTCAGGGCGCTCAGGCCCGGCGGAAATGGCGCGGAGAAACCGAGTTTAGCCCCGACCATGCTACCGCCGACAAAGACGTCCCACTCCGCAGCCGTGAAATCGAGCCGCAGGCTGAGACGGATCCAATCAGCCGCGAATCCCGAGGCATCCAGCAAAACCGGCCCGCCAACCCGGCGCCAAGAACTGCTGGCGGCGTCGTAGGCCGAGAAGCGGCCGGCACTACCCTCTCGAACAAATGCGACCCGGGCTACCTCCGGCGCACTGATCACCGCAGATGTCGCCTCATTCTCGGCAGCAAAAGGCAGCGTCGAGAGATCCACGAACACCACGGACTGTCCGGGCTGTGCATCAAACGACCGCGAAAGCGAAAGGGGCGGATTGTTGCCCGGAATAAGCACCGACTGCGTACCAGTTGCGTAGTCCGCATTGGTCACAACGGCCTGACTGGAGGCAACCCAGCCCAATTGGCCATGCAGGGAGCTCAACGTGTAGCCCTCGTCCGCCTCAAATCCAGTCATGAACGGTAGGCTCCGGTCAATGACCTCCGACACGGTTACGCTAATCGCAGAAGCATCGGTGGCGGAGCCGGAGTTGTCGGTGGCCCGGGCAAGAAAGTGGTAACTGCCGGCCGCTAGACCGGCGATGGCCCACTCGAATGGCGCCGACTCATCCGCGCCCAGCAGCAGGCCGTCCCGGAAGAATTCCACCTTGGTGATCGAACCATCGGCGTCGGTCGCCAAGGCACTCAAGGTGAAGGAGGCGGGGGCGGTGTAGTTGGACCCATTGACCGGAGCGATGACCGCCACGGTCGGGGCCTCATTGGGCGCGACGACGGTGACGGTGATGGCCGAGGAAGTGCTCCTGCTGCCTAGGTTGTCGTAAGCGGTCGCAGTCAGGGTATAGGTCCCGGGAGCCAAGTTCCCAGAAACGAGTTCGAAGGGAACCGCCAAGTCTTCGCCCCATTTTTCACTCCCTTGGTGAAACTCGACCTTCACCACACTCCCGTCGGCGTCAGTCGCGGTGGCAGCCAGGGCCAATTTTACCGGCGCCGTGTAGAGCGCACCGTCTGCTGGGGCAGTGAGCACGACAACCGGAGGTTGGTTGGGGCTGGCCACATTGACCGTGATTGAGGCCGAGTCCGTGGAAGCGCCCTCATCATCAATCGCGCGAGCCACAAAGGTGTGGTTGCCAGCCGTAAGGCCGACGACAGCCAGCTCGTAGGGGGCGGCCAGGTCCTCGCCGAGTTTGACCGCCACGGAATAGAATTCGACCCGCGCCACGCTGCCATCCTGATCCGACGCGGTCGCGATCAGGTCAAACGAGGCCGGGGCGGTAAACCCGGCCCCGTCCACGGGAGAAGTGAGGTCCACGACCGGCGGTTGATTGACCGTGGCGGGTAGGATCAGGCGCAAAAGCGCATTGCCGTTGACGGCAAGACGGTCGCACGCAACCAAGCCGGTGAATTGTGCGCCACCGCTTAGGGTGAGCGTGCCGTCAGGCGCCTCGAGATGCGCATAGACGCTGCGATTGCCGGACACGACCAATCCGCCGCCGGCAATGCGCAGATTCAGCCACTCCGGATGGTCGGGGGCCCCCATGTTCGCATTGGTCGAGAAACCATCGGCCACTGTCACAATCACCGGACCGACCACCGCGAAGGTGCTGTTGCTGTTCAGGGTGAGATTCTGGAAATCATAGACGGCTGGAGAAGTGGCACCGGCCACGCCGAGCGCGAATCCGCTGCCTGCGTTCGCGATGAAACTACCGTAGGTTCCGGGCGGCACCGCGATCTGGCCGACCTTGCTGTTCAACGTGAGATTCCTGAGGGTGACAAAATCTCCGGGCGACTCGGTGGAATTGTTGAGCGACACGCTCCGCGTGCCCGTGGGCTGCGGAGGGGTTTCCACTGTGGGCAGGGAAACGCCATCGGTGCGACGGACCACATGGTTGAGACTCGCGCCGCCATTGAGCGTCACTTTGTGGTTGGCGGGTGCCACCCCACCCGTGCCGTCACGGGTGCCGACATAAGTCGGATTGCCGTTCAGCTGCACCGAGGGTGTGCCCGGCAGGAGCAAATCGCCCTCTACCTGCGCTCCGCCGTTGAGCGTCACGTTTTCTGCCGTCATGACTTGGATCGAGCCTTCCACCCGTCCGTTGAGAGTGGGCGCGTGACGCACCCATGCCGTGCCGGTCTGCGCCTGCGCAGCCAAAGGCAGTGTGAGCAGACAAAGCATGTCCGCTATGTATGATCGTCTCCCGCGAATCATCGCGGCGGACGATGCCCTATAATTCCGACCCGTCGGATATTTTTAACCGCCTAAATAAAGGTGCGCCGCACCTTCATCTCACGGCAGCAGCCAGCGCGTGAGGGGTTCCTGGTAGAAGCCGAGGAGGACGGTGACGAGGGCGAGCGAGGCGAGGATGGCGCTGCCGATGAGGGTCGGCGCAGCGGGAGCGGGGCGGGCGGGGGCGGACTCGGGGTTCGGCGTCCAGGTCTCGAAGAAGGCGGCTTTGATCCAGCCGAAGTAGTAGTAGATCGACACCACCACGCCAACGATGGCCACGGCGAGCAGGCCGTAGAGGTGCGCCTGGAACGCGGCGACGAAGATCAGCAGCTTGCCCATGAAACCGGCAAGCGGCGGGATGCCGGCGAGCGAGCCGATGCCGACCGCGAGCACGGCGCCGAGGAACGGACGTTCCTTGGCCAGCTTCTCGTAGTGGTCGAGCTCCTGCGCGGTGTCGTCGGCCCCGGCGAGATAGGCCATGACGCCGAAGACCGCCATCGAGGCAAAGAGGTAGGTGAACAAGTAGAACCACACGGCGCCGGCCGCCCACGGCACGGTGAGTGCGGCGACCACGCCCATCAGCAGGTAACCGGCGTGCGAGACGCCGGAGAGACCCATCAGGCGCTTGGCGTTGCGCTGCTTCAGCGCGGAAAGGTTGCCGATCAGGATCGTGGCGGCGGCGAGCACGGAGAGCACGGGCACGAGCTTGTCGGTGATCGGGGCGAAGACATTGAGCACCAGCGTCAGCAACACGGCGAAACCGGCGGCCTTGGACGAGACGGCGAGGAAGGCCGTCACGGGCGTGGGTGCGCCCTGATAGACGTCGGGTACCCAGACGTGGAAGGGAAACGCGCCGATCTTGAAGGCCACGCCGCCCAGCACGAGCAAGGTGCCGGCGATGGCGAGGAAGTTGTCGGGATTCTCCACGAGGAAGGCGCGCACCGCGGCGAAGTCGAAGCCCGTGCGGACAAAGCCGTCCATCTCCACGCGACCGACCGCGCCGTAGAGCAGCACGATGCCGAAGAGCAAAATCGCCGAGCTGAGCGCGCCGAGCACGAGGTATTTCAGACCGGCCTCAAGCGTGAGGGCGTTGTCGCGGAAATAGCTCACGAGGATGTAGAACCCGATCGTGACCGTCTCCAGCGCGACGAAGAACAGCGCGAAGTGATTGCTGTGCGCGAGCAGCATCAGCGCGGCGGTGACCACCAGCACGATGTGGTAGAACTCCACCCGGGGCATCTTCGCCCGCGGCAGGCAGATCGTGGCGAGGAAGCACACCAGCAGGGACGAGAGGAGGAAAAACACTCGCGCGATCTGTCCGGCCCCGGTGAGCCGGATGAGGCCGCCAAAGAGCAGTTCCTCGCTCCAGTTGCTGCTCGTGAAGGTGATGACAACCGCCGTCAGCACCATGGCCAGCGAGGCGATCGCCATGGCCGGGATGTAGCGGTGGTGCTCCTTGGGCGTGACGATCTCCAGCACCAGCAGGCCCAGCGCGGCGCAGGCCAGGATGATCTCCGGCCCGATGGCCCACCAGTGGTTCGAATCAGCGACTGCCTTGAGTAGTTCCGGGGACATGGCGGCGGGAAATCAGCGTTGGAAGGTAACGGGCGAGACCTCGGCCACGTTGGCCGGCGGATTCAACGCCTGATCCACGGGCAGGGAGATCGCCTTCGGGTAGAAGCCGAAGAACAGCAGCGCGGCCAGCAAGAGCAGGGCCGGCAGGCGTTCGCCCCACCCCAGGTCCATCGGCGGATGCGCCTTGAGCACGCGCTGGAGCGCCTCGGTCTGCGGACCGAAGAACACCCGCGCGGCGGCGCGCAGACCGTAGATGGCTGAGATGACGACGCCGGCGACGGCGACGGCGGTGAGGACCTTGGAGAAATTCCAGAGCGCCACGAAGACGGTCAGTTCGCCCCAGAAGTTGGCGAAGCCGGGCAGGCCGATGCTGGCCATGGTCGCGGCCACGAAGAAGCCCGCGAGCACCGGGGTCTTCTGCGCGAGGCCGCCCATTTCCGACAGGTCGAAGGTGTGGGTGCGGTGGTGGATGCAAGTCGCCATCATGAACAGCAGCGCGACCGAGAGTCCGTGCGCCACCATGAGCAACACCACGCCGCCGGTGCCGACGGTCGAGAGGGCGGCAATGCCGAGGAAGCAGTAGCCCATGTGCATGACCGAGCTGTAACCGAGCATCTGCTTCAGGTCGCGCTGGGCCATGGTGACGAAACCGATGACGAGCACATTGCCCACCGCGGCCAGCACCGCGAGCGGCCAAGCCCAGTGCGCGGCGCCCGCGGGCAGGAGCGGCAGGGCGATCTGGATCAGGCCGTAGAGGCCGAACTTCTTGAGCACGCCGGCATGGAGCATGGCGGCGGAACTGGGCGCGGCACCGTAGCCCAACGGGGCCCAGGTGTGCAGCGGCCAGAGCGAGACCAGAATGCCGAAGCCGAACATTAGGACGCCGAAGATGTGTTTTTGCGTGGTGACTGCGAGGCCGTCGGCCGCAATGGCTTCCTTGAGCGAGATCAGGTCGAAGGTGTTGGCCCCGCTTTTCACGTAGATGGCGATCAGGCCGATCAGCGACAGCATGGCGCCGACGGTGAGGTAGATCGTCATCTTCATGGCCGCGTAGTTGCGGTCGCGGCCGCCCCAGATGCCGACCATGATGAAGGTCGGGATGAGCGCCAGTTCGTGGAAGAAATAGAAGAAGAAGATGTCCACCGAGGCGAACACGCCCAGCAGGCCGCCGTGCATGATGAGCAGGAGCACGAGGTAGGTCTTCAGGCGTTCGGCCGAGGAGCGCAGCGCGTAGAGCCCGGCCGCGCCGCCGACGATGGCCGCGAGCAGGAACATGGGCAGCGCAATGCCGTTGAGACCGAGCTTCAGGCTGATGCCGTAGTTCGCGAGGCCGGTGTCGATCGAGCTCAGGTAATGGTAACGCGCCCCACCCTCGGCCGGATACTGGGACCAGAGCCAGAGCGCGACGGCCGCCGGGACGGCAAAGGCGACGAGCGCGAGCTTCGTGGCAAACCGCTTGGGCAGCCCGAGCGCGATGATGAGCGCGGCCACGAGCGGCGTGGCGATGGCGAGCTGCAGAAGTTGGGCGTTGTCAGGCATGAATCGGAAGTCGGAGAAACCACTAATGGCCACTAAGGTGACACTAATGAAGATGCTCTTAGGTTCGGCTGATTAGTGAAAAATGAGTGTGGTTTAGTGGTTAAAGAATGCCGGAGGCGAAGGCCCAGAGGACCACGGCGCCGAGCAGGAACCAATAGACGTAAACGTGGATGCTGCCGGTGTAGAGCGCGCGGGCGCCCAGGCCGATCAGGCCCACCACCCCGGCGAGGCCGCGGATGATCAGGCCGGCGAGGAAGATCTGCTCGAGGAAGTTGATCAGCATCGCGAAGCGCTGCTGGACCTTGGCGACGTAGTAGTCGTAAACCTTGTCGAAGGACTCCTTCACGCCGGTCAGCAGGCGGAACAGGCCCTGCGACTTCTCCTCCAGCGTGTCGTGGTCGGAGGGTTTGTAGAAGAACAGGGCTGCGCCGCCGCCGATCGTCATGACCGCCAGCGAGACGAGCAGGATCACGGTGTGGTCGGTGCCGTGGGCATGCGGCACGAGGGCGGCGATCTCACCGCCCAGCTTGCCGAACGCGAAGCCGTAACCACCGACGACGGACAGCACGGCCAGAATGATCAGCGGGAGCGTCATGACCAAGCCGCTTTCGTGCGCGTGCTCGGCGTCCTTGGAGCGGGGCGTGCCGAGGAAGGTGATTTTCCACAGGCGGATCATGTAGAACGACGTGATCACGGCGGTGAGCGCCAGCAGGGCGAAGACCGCGGTGTTGTTCTTCATCGCGAGGTAGAGGATCGCATCCTTGGAGAAGAAGCCGGAGAGCAGCGGCATGCCGATGATGGCGAGCACGCCGATGGTGAAGGTCGCGAAGGTGATGGGCATCTTCTTCGCGAGACCGCCCATCTTGAAGATGTCCTGCTCGTGGTGGCAGCCGTGGATGACGGAGCCGGAGCCGAGGAACATGAGAGCCTTGAAGAAGGCGTGGGTCGTCAGGTGGAACATCGCGGCGCCGACGCCGACAGCGAGGACAATCTTGTGGGCGGTGCCGCCCATGTCGTGCTCGACCGCAAGCGAGCCGAGACCAAACGCCGCGACCATGTAGCCGAGTTGCGAGAGCGTCGAGTAGGCCAGCACCTTCTTGATGTCGCTCTGCACGATGGCGCAGAGGGCCGCGTAAAGCGCTGTGGCGGTGCCGATCCACATGATGACCTCGAGCGCCTGCGGCACCATGAGGACGTTGATGCGGCAGAGCATGAAGATGCCGGCGGCCACCATCGTGGCGGCGTGGATGAGGGCGGAGACGGGTGTCGGGCCCTCCATCGCATCGGGCAGCCACACCTGCAGGGGCATCTGGGCCGACTTGCCGACCGCACCGCAAAACAGCAGCAGCGGGATGAGTGTGCTGTAAACCAGCTGGTGCGCCTCGCCCCTGGCGGCCAGTTCGGAGAGGTTGACCGTGCCGTTGCTCCAGAAGCACATCACAATGCCGAGCAGGAAACCGAAGTCGCCCACGCGGTTGACGATGAAGGCCTTCTTCGCGGCGTCGGAGGCGGACTGCTTCTGGAAATAATGCCCGATCAGCAGCCAGGAGCTGAAGCCGACCAGCTCCCAGAAGATGAAAATCATGAACAGGTTGTCGGCGAGCACGATGCCGATCATCGAGAACATGAAGATGGACAGGCCGCCAAAGAACCGCGCCCGGGCCGCGTCGTCGTGCATGTAGCCGAGCGAGAAAACGTGGATCAGGAAACCCACGAAGCCGACGATGAAGAGCATCAGCGCGGCGAGGTCGTCGTATTTGATGCCGAGCGAGATCGCGAAGTCACCGAAGCGGAGCCATTCCCACGACTGCTCGAAGCGCTCGCCGTGCAGCAGGAGGATGACGGAGATTGCCGCGATGGCCCCGGCCGTGGCCGTGGAGAGATAGGACGCG
>JAUPWC010000113.1 GCA_030916665.1 Verrucomicrobiota bacterium | reverse complement strand
GTGGTTCTCCACCGCCGGGCGGCCGGGTGATCGCACCCTCGACCAGCAACTCAACGGCCTCGACCGGCTGCTGGGTGCAGTGCACGGCAAGACCGTGCTCGACGTCGGCTGCGCCGAGGGCTTGATCAGCATCGAGATGGCCAAGGCCGGCGCTATCGCCGTGCACGGCGTCGAGATCGTGGCCGGCCACGTGGCCGTGGGCAACAAGCTGCGCGGCGATCTGCCCATCCCGTTCGAAGTCGGCGACGCGAACGTGTGGCGCCCGCGCCGGCACTACGACGTCATCGCCATGCTGGCGCTGCTGCAGAAGGTCAAGGACCCGACGCGCGTGTGCGCCGAGATCGTGGAGTTCGCCCGCGAGATGGTCGTGCTGCGGCTACCGCCCAAGCACGCGCCGACGATCATCGACGAACGCTCGGGCAACCAACCGCACCACATCGGCGAGACCATGAAGCGCGCGGGCTTCTACCTCGAGCACGCGGGCTATGACGGTGCCTTCGGCGAGTGGGTGGGCAACTACCGGAGAGTCAAGTGAAGACGCTCCTGAAGATGTACCGCGAGATGGCCGACTCCGGCGTGCAGTTCCGCGGCCTCAGCCTGCTGAACAACGCCGACCAGGTGGGCAAGTTCATCAAGCGCCTGCACGCCCAGACCGTGCTCGACTACGGCGCTGGCGCTGGCGACGCGTACCGCAGCCCGCACAAGATCTACAAGACGTGGGGCCTGCCGATCAGCAGCATCACGCTCTACGATCCCAGCTTCAAGCGGCACGAGAAGAAGCCCGATCGGCGCTTTGACGTGGTCGTGTGCTCGGACGTGCTGGAGCACATCCCGGAAGACGAGGTGCCGCGCTTCATCGCCGACCTGTTCAATCACGCGAAGCTGGGCGTGTGGGCCAGCGTGTGCTGCCGCCCAGCGAAGAAGTTCTTCCCCGGCACCGACGTCAACCTCCACTGCACGATCAAGCCGCTGGAGTGGTGGCAGGAGCAGTTCACGCAGGCCCAGGCGCTGTTCACAGACCTCGACCTGCAGTGGGAACTTGTGGAGACACCGTAGTGGGCGCCGGCGACTGGCTGATGGCATCGGGCGAGGCCCGCAAGATCCACAAGCAGACCGGACATGGGGTGATCATCGTCAACGCCATGGGCAAGATCCAGAAGTCCGAGGTCTTCGACGGCGTGCCCTACATCCTGAGCAAGCCGCCGGCGGGCAAGCCCTACAGCAAGCTGCGCAACGCGGCCGGTCTGCGTCCCTACATCCTTGCCAAGACGATGGAGCGGTGGACGTGGAAGCCCTACAAGCCGATCCCGGCCGAAGTGTTCTTCACGCCCGAAGAGTTGGCCTTCGCCGAGCCGTTCCGCGGCGCGATCATGGTCGAGCCCAACGTCAAGGCGATCGGGCACAGCAACAAGGACTGGGGCTGGATCAACTGGTCGCAGCTGACGTCGTCCATGCGCCTGGCGAACATCGGCCCGATCATCCAGTGCCTTGGGCCTGGACAGAAGGCGCTCAACCACGTCATTGCGGTGGGCACTCCCACGTTCCGGCACGCACTGGCCGTGCTGTCGGTCGCCAAGGCCTTCATCGGCACCGAGGGCGGCCTCATGCACGGTGCGGCCGCTGTGGGCACGCCGGCGGTCATCCTGTGGTCCGAGTTCATCAGCCCCGACATCACGGGCTACGCGATGCACCGCAACATCCGGCACGCCGGCAAGCCCTGCGGCATGCGCACCAACTGCCGCGGCTGCCGTGAGTCGATGGCGAAGATCCTGCCAGCGGAGGTGCTGGCCAACCTGAAGGAAATCCTGAAATGAAGCAAGTCAGCGGCTGGTGGATGCCGGACCATGAAGCACACCTGGGCCCGTGGATGGCCCACGCCAAGAACAAGCTGATCCTGAACGGCCGCCAGGCCTACCAAGGCAAGAAGCAACTCGCGGCGCTGAAGCACTGCAAGAAGCACCGCGTCGCGGTCGACGTCGGCGGTCACGTGGGCCTGTGGTCCTACAATCTGGCGCACGAGTTCGCCGCGGTGTTCGCCTTCGAACCGGTGGCCGCGCACCGCGAGTGCTTCGAAAAGAACCTCGCCGGCGTGGGCCAGCACGTGCACCTGCACGGGATCGCGCTGGGCGCGGAGCACGGCTCGGTGGCCATGTGGTCCGAGCCGGGCAGCAGCGGCAACACGCAGGTGCGCGGCAAGGGCGAGATTCCGATGGAGACCCTCGACAGCCTCGACCTAATCAACGTCGACTTCATGAAGCTGGACTGCGAGGGCTTCGAAGAGAACGTGCTGCGCGGCGGCGTGGCGACGATCACGCGGTGGAAGCCGGTGGTCATCGTCGAGCAGAAGAGGGAGATGGCAGCACGATTCGGCCTGCCCTTGCTCGGCGCGGTGGACTTCTTGAAGACCCTCGGGTACAAGGTGGCCGAGGAGATCAGCGGCGACTTCATCATGGTGCCAGCGTGACGTCCCTTGCTGAACGCCTTCTGGCGAAGGTTGTGCAAATCCCCATATCTGGATGCTGGTTGTGGGAAGGGTATTTGAACCCGAAGACCGGCTACGGAGAAGTGCACGCGTTCGGTCGTACCGAGACAACGCACCGAGCGGCGTACCGTGCCTTTTGCGGTGATCCAGGCACGCTCCACGTTTTGCACCGCTGCGACGTGAGGTGCTGCTTGAACCCGCACCATTTGTTTCTCGGGACAAACCAAGACAACATCGCGGATTCCTCGGCGAAAGGTCGAAGATGTGGCGTGCCCCGCAAGCGACCGTCAGGACTTCAGTACGCCGTTCCGCCCGGTGCGCACGACGTGAAGCTGAAGATCCCTCGCGCCGTGTGGTCCTCAATAGTTCAGCGAATAGCCAACGGCGAAACCCAAGCGCAAATAGCGTTGGAGTACGCGGTCGACCCATCCACTATCAGCAACATCAAGCGGAGGCACCTATGCGGGTGATGATCGGTTACGACGAGCGCGAGCACGACGCCGCGCAGGTCTGCGCGGCAACGCTGCGCGAGGTCACCTTCGGCGAGATCGAGCCGGAGTTCCTGTGCCTCAGCCGCCTGTACGCCAGCGGCCTGCTGACCCGGCCGCGCGACACCCGCACGCTGCGCGAGTACGACCTCGTCAGCAACATGCACTACAGCACGCGGTTCAACATCTCGCGGTTCCTGACGCCGATCTTGTGCCAAGGCGGTTTCGCGCTGTTCCTCGACTGCGACATGGTGTTCCTGTCCGATCCGCGGCAGATGCTGCAGGAGGTCACTGCGGCGCATGCGGTGAACGTCGTCAAGCACGAGCACGTGCCGACGCGCGAGGTGAAGATGCTGGGGCAGGCCCAGCGATCCTACGCGCGCAAGAACTGGTCGAGCGTGATGCTGTTCAACTGCGATCACCCGGCCAACCGGCGGCTGTCACTGTGGGACGTCAACCACCGCACGCGCGATGAGCTCCACGAGTTCTACTGGCTGACCGACGACGAGATCGGCGCGCTGGCGCCCGGGTGGAACTGGCTGGTGAACGAGCAGCCCCGGCCTTCGCCGACGGACATCGCCCACTTCACCAATGGCGGACCCTTCAACACGGACTGGCCTGGTGCAGCGCACGACGATCTGTGGCTCGACGCTGCGCGCCGCAACGGTCTTTGGGGGCCTGGGGGAGCGCCGACGTCATGAAGGTCCGGTGCCTGCGACCGGGGCTGCCGAAACGCATCTCGACGCACCCGAAGGCGCGAGGCATCAAGAGCGCCGCCGACATCACGATCCACGGGCGGCTGACGCTGAAGGTCGTGGTGTTTGAGAAGCAGCGCGACCTCGTCCACTTCTGGACCGAGGTCTTGGGCAAGCCTCACCTCGGCCGCAGTACGCTCGGCGCAGTCAACGCACTGTCGCACGAGATCATCACGATCACCCCGGGCAAGCCGGACCGCAGCACGATGTGGGTCGACCCAAGATACTTCGCGATCATGGGTCTCGTGCATGGGCACCTCAACATGGAGATCGTGACCCACGAGTCTGTGCACGCCGCGTTCTGCTACGCGAAGCGGTGCAAGCGCACGCCGTGGGCGCATCACGCTGAGTTCGACGAAGAAGAGGTGGCATACCCCGCCGGCCGCATCGCGCGGGCACTCAACGCTTATCTGCACGACGAGGGGCTGTACTCATGAAGGCACGCTACAGGCAGCGCGTGGACGGCGAAGGCTTCGTTGTGCCGCTCGGTGAAGTCTACCGCCTCGCTTGCTGCGACTGCGGCTTGGTGCACGACGTGGTGTGGGTCTACCAGAAAGGCGAGTTGGGGATGGCCACTCGCCGCAACAACCGGGCTACGGCGCAGAAGCGGCGGTGGCGGAAGGCCAAGCCTTCAACAAGGCCCTGACGCCGGCCTCGCACTGCTCACCGTCTCCTGCACTTTCTTCACCAACGCGCAGTGCCTCGTCAAGTAGTGACCCGAGGGCTTGGGCTCGATCCCGGCAGGCGGCGACGGAATCTTCACCGGCTCGACCACTGCCGGCAGCGTAGGCGTTGATCTGGTCGCGCAGGCCGTTGCGCTCAGTGCGAGCACGGTTGAGAGCAACCACCACCTTGGCCGATGCGGCGCGTTCTTTGAACAGGGCATCTTGGGCCTCCTGAATGCGTGCGTTGAGTGCTTGCTCGAGTCGTCGGTATGCGTCCGATGCCGCAGTGGCTGCGGCGTTGTGGTCGGAGATCGCGCGATCCAGCACGACCTGTACCTCGGCCCGGCCTTGCTTGAGATAGACGCTGCGCGCCTTGAACCACAGGCCGGTGCCCGCGATGCCGAGGCCCGCGACCAGCACCACACCCATGGCCAGCTGCGGGCCGCCAGGCACGAACTTGAGCAGCGCGGCGGGGATCATGCCAGCACCTGCAGGAAACGCTGGTACAGCGCCCGGCGTTCGTCGGCGCCAAGCATGGCCGGGCCGTTGATGCGCCGCGTGACCACGTCGATCTGGCCGACGTCCGCCATCGCGTTGAGGTTGCCCACGGCCCAGTACCATGCAGCCGTGAACGCCGCGTCGGGGGGCTCGGCCACCAGGTCGGGGTTGACCTTGTAGTCCGTGCCCAGCCCGTCGCCAGCAGCCATGTAGTTGGCCCGGCCGGTGAGTTGGAACAGCCCGCGGCCGCGGAAGCGCCAGCCGTCGCCGCTCGACTCGTCGCCGTTGCCCAGCCTGTTGCTGTAGACGCGGTTGGCCAGCTTCTCTGGCTGCCGCAGGTACTGCGCTGCGTCGGCGAAACCGTCGAACCGGCTCTTGAACACGCTCAGCAGCCGCTCGGGCGTGGTGTAAGACAGGTTCTCTTGCAGGCGCGTGAAACCGATGCTCTCGTGCGCGGCCTGCGCGAGAAACGCCGCGGCGCGCTTGGGGGTGTTGATAGCGAACGCCGTCATCGCCGCGTCGAGCGGCAGTTCGAACTGCTTGGCCACGTCGCGATCAATGCCGCAGTCGATCAGTTGCTGTGCGGTGATCATTTCGCGGGCTCCTGCGTAGGTGGGGGTTGAGGCCACTGCTGCCGGCCACCCTTCCAGGCGTCGATGGCCTGCAGCAGCACCATGGACCCTGACCAGGTCACGGCGTACAGGCAGAGCTCTTCGAAAGTGATCTTGTCGTTGAGCGTGCGGCTGAAGACCACCCACGTGTGGCACATGCAGCAGATGAAGGCAGCGAGGCGCCCCCAGCTGAGTTTGTTCCGGTCGTCGCGCAGGAACTCGCTGGCGTCGAACTCCGGTCCCTTCTGGGCCTGGAACAGCACCCAGATGAAGAGACCCGACATGAGGATCAAGCTGAGGAAGGGGATCAGCCGATCGAACGTGAAGGCGTTGAACAGCGCCCCGGCCGCAGCGATGTAGTCGGGGCCGCTCACGGTGGCGTTGCCCTTGAGGGTCTTGCCTCCGCGGCCAGCATGCGGCGCTCGTGATCAGCAAGCCTCAGATCGTGCTCGACGTCCTTGAGGTTGCGAGCACCGAGGTCCAGCGACATCTGCCGCACTTGCGCGCTCATCTCGTTGAGCACTTCCGCTTGGCGTTGCTGACCAAACCACAGGGTTACCGCCTGTCCTGCGATCACCGCGATCACGCACAGGAGCCCCCACAGGGGGATCTCACGATTGACCTTGATGGGTGGATCCCCGTCGCGAATGTGGGTCATGTCGTTCCCCTGTTGACTGGTCATCGTCGGCCTCTGTGAAAGTATCAAGGGACGCTACCTTAGCGCGCCTTAATTTTATCTGGTATCGGGCCAACAAAGGACTTGATCATCGTGGCAGATTTCTGCTGCCCGGTCACGGACTTCGGGTTCAGCACCTCGTCGAGCGCCTTGAGGATCGCTGACTCGGAGGGCATGCCTGCGGTACCCTTGACCTGCTCGATCATCTCCTTCATCCACTGCTTCGCCTGCGCGCGCCAGCTGCCGCGGCCGGTGAAGCGCTCGTGCAGGATCCGCGCGCCGTTGACCGCCCAGTATTCGGTCGGGTTGACGAACTGGTAGTCCTCCTTCGTCAGCACGCCGTCAGCGAAGGCCTTCTTCACGGTCTGCAGCGCGTCGGCATCGCCACCGGAGGCCTTGTCCATGGCCTCCATGGCCTGACGGCGCTCCGGGGTGGCCTCGGACATGATCTTCTTCACCGCGCGCTCCCACGAGCGGCGAATGCCCTGCTGCACCGGCTCGGGCATCAAGCGCTCGGCGTGGTGCAGGATCTCGTGGATGGCGGTCTGCGGGTTGGTCTGACCCTTGAACAGCTTGACGATCTGCGACGCGGAGTTGTAGCTGCCCTTGGCCTGGGCGTTGGCTGGCGCATCGACCTCCACGCGCAGGCCGCGTGCGAGGTTCGGGTTCTGGTCCATGGCCCACAAGGCCAGCGTGCCGCCCTCGGCGTCCAGCGTGCCGTCAGCGATGCCCTGCTCGATCGCACGCCGCGACTGCCGGCGGCCTCGAGGCGTCGGCGGCGGTTCGGTCTTGGCCTTGGCACGCAGCTGGGTGTCGAGGAACGCTTCGTCGAGGTTCGGCAGCCCGAGATCTAGCGACTCTTCGCCGGCCGCTTTCGGGGCTTTGGCGCCACCGTCTTTCGGGGCGCTTTCTTGACCGGCTTCTTTCCGTAGATCACCGGTGCCCACTGACTTGTCGGTAGAGACATCTGCCTTCTCCTTGGGCGTCACCGCTTCGGCACGCTTGATCAGCGCAGCCTTCACTTCGGGGTCGGGTTCCACCTCGGCGGCTTTGCGGAGCTCGTCGGCCGCGGCGCGCTTCTTCGCCTCGGCGTCACGCTTCTTGAGGATGGCCTCCTTGACCTTGGCCACCTCCGGGTGCTCCGGGATCTCCGGCGCGGGCTTCACGACTTCCGGCTTGATCTCGGTGGCCTCGCCGACCGGGATCTTCTCGTCGGGCATCTCCGGCGCGGGCTTGACCTCCTGCGGGCGAATCTCGGTGGCCTCGCCGACCGGCACCGGCTCGGCGCGCTCGGCGGCTGCGGCCTGCTCGACCCGGGCCATGCCCTGCTGCCGGCGCGCTTCGATCGCGCCAGGCGTGCCCATGGCTGCGTTGGCGGTGTCCGTGGCGGCCACCTCGGCCGGGCCACCAGCCACCAGCGTGTCGGGCAGGTCTGGGCGGCCGGGCACGGCCGGGATCTGTCGCCCGGCACGCTCGTCCAGCCCGGCACGTGGGCCGGTGGTCGGCGGCGCTTCGCCCACGGCAGGCACGAGACCTGGTTCCGCGCCGGCGCGGGCCGGGCCGCCCGCACCGGGGCTGGTCTCCCAGTCCGGCGTCAGGTCGCCCAGCGGACGGCTTTCGGCCAGCGGGATCTGCGCGCCGGGGCGCTGCGGGATGCCTTGAGGCAGGGGCGCACCTTCGTCGACCGCTCGCACCATGCCAGTCGGGTCCACCCCTTGCTCGCGCGCTGCTGCGGCGCCGGGCGCGGTCTCCCAGTCCGGCGTCAGGTCGCCCAGCGGGCCAGGGCCGGCCGGGCGGGTGCCCTGCGGCACGTCTTCGAAGCCTTGGCCGAGCGTCGGCTCGGGTGGCGGGCCCTCGGGCCGCGGCGCGTTGCGCTTGGCCTGCGCCTCCACCAGCCGCTTCACGACGCGCGGGCCGATGAAGTTGTAGGCGGCCGACGGCAGCCACAGCGCGCCGACCTTGAACAACTTGGCGGCATCGCCCAGCACGCTGTAGACCGCAGCGCGTTCGGCCGTGTTCGACGAGACCTGCTCTTTCAACAGGTCTTGGCCGACTCGGGCGTATTCGCCCATCTCGCCACCTTCGCCGCGCGCCATGCGCCGCTTGCCTTGCTTGGTGCTCGTGACCACACCCTTGAGCGCCGACGGCGGGAAGTTGCCGTCCGGGTACTTCGCCAGCAGCGGCTCGAGAGTCTTGCTCACGGCGTAGCGCCGGCGCGCGTCGGTCAGCGCGGCCACGTCGGCCGGGTCGGCGATGTTGTTGGCCAGCGCGTCGTCGAGCCGGTGCACCAGGTCGTCAAGCGCGTTCCCCAGATCCGGCTTGGCGCCGCGGGTGTTGCGCGCCCGACTCTGCGCCTCGGTGCGCAGCTTGCGCAGCGTGTCGCCCGGCACCACGCCGCCGTTCTCGGCCGCGATCTGCGCCAGGTCGTCGGCGAAAGTCTTGATCACCGCCTGCACGTCCGGCGTGTCGCGGCGGGCAACGGCGTTCAGGTCGCCGAAGTCGTCGACCGGCACCTCGTACTTCGACGAAATCTCGCCGATGCGCTCGCCGGCCGCGTCTTGCAGTTCCTTGAACGTGGCGTCGTCGAGCACCGTGGCCGTGGTCTCGGGGTCCAGTTGCTTGGCCAGCGCGGCGCTGAATTTGTCGCGGCGGGCCTGCTTCAACTGCGCACCGCCGGCGCCCGGCACGCTTTCGGCCGTCTCGCCCAGCAGCTTCACGAACTTGTTGCCGCTCAGTTGGTGCGGGCTGATCGGGATGCCCGCTTCCACGGCTGTGGCCGCGCGCTTCATCGTGGTCGGGCTCAACTGCGGTGTGGCGGCTTCGATCGCGGCATCCACGACCTTGCGGACAATCGGAATTCCGGTGGCTGCCCGCGCCGCCCCGGGCACAGCCCCAAACGCTGCCCCGAGACCGAACTCAACTGGACTTGCTTCTTCAGGGGAGCGCAGGTCAGCGAACTGCTCACCCTCAGGCAACGCCATGTTTTCGGCCTTTCGCCCGGCAATACCACTGGTGGTCGCCAGGGTGCCACCCGACAGTCCACCACCGAGCGTGGCACCTACTTTGCTCTCAAACATGGAGCCTACCCGCCCACCGACTTTTACAGGAAGCGCATTGAGCGCTGTCCGCACCCCGCCAGTTACTGCTCCGGCTTTTGCCGCTTCTCCCAGCGTACCCCCGCGTTCGAGGACTTCACCCGCTCGATCGATACCGTGCTGCGCGCCGAAGCCCCCAACCACTTCGATAGGCGCGGAAGCAACGCCCCCCAAGATGCTGCCTGTCAGGCTAAAGTCTTCCCCTTCACGTGGGGAGTAAACACTCCGCATGGACTCTAGCGTCTCGTCTACCTTACGAAAGACTGTGTCCTGCGCATCGCGGCCGAACACCCGACCGATGAGTGCTGCGGCAAGCCCCAATGTCCGTACAACCGGAATGGCGGCACCACCCGCTGTACGCCCCGCGGATTCAAGAACGCCCACTTTGCGGGTTTGGGACTGCGGTGGGGTTCCTTCGTTCGACCCTTTCGCCGCGTCGAGCGTGAACCCAGCCGGCAACTCGTCGACCGTGAAACCTTGGGGCGGCTCAGCTGCGGCGCTGGACAGCCGATCCTCTTCGTCGGCCAGCGCTTGCAGTTGCGCGCGGTTTGCGGGGTCCTTCTCGTTGGCGACGGCAACCCGCAACGCTTCCCGGTTCCGGGGATCGCGCTGCAGTTGCTCGTCGCGCGCACGCTCGGCCGGCGACAGCTTGGCCAGCACGGCCAGCTTGTCTTCGGCGGGCGAGCGCTTGACCGGCTTCTCGTCGTCGAGCGCGAAGCCGGGCGGCAGATCGGTCACTGCATCGGCTGCCACGCACCCCCCTTGAAGACCATCTTGGCCCCGTTCGGGCCGGTGGCGGTCTGACCTTCTTGGTACTTGGGCTTGGCCGCGCCGGCGCCGCTACCAGAAGACTGGTTGTCCTTCGTGAAGCCCTCGCGGATTTCCTTCTTGACAACGCCAGGAGCGCGGCCTGCAGCTTCCATTTCCTTCTTCAACTGGCCCATGATCGCGACGACCTGCTCGTGGCTGTCAGCCGTCGAAAGCATGGCGCGGGCGTGGTCCTTGTCGCTGACGGTCGGCGTGCCCACCGGGCTGATCGCGCGGGCGTATGCGTTGATGAACGAGTTCAAGGCGGCGCCGAACTCGCGGATCTCGGTGCCGCCGGTGTTGGTGTTGTAGGCGTTCAGGGCCTTGTTGATCGGCATGAACTGGGTGCGCGAGACGTTCTGCGACGTCTCGGTGACCAGGTCGGCCATCTCGTAGGCCTCGGACTTCGCCAGCCCGAAGTTGGCCTGGCGCGTGCCGAGCGCGCGCTGCGCTGCGTTCATGCCCATGAACTCGGACTGCTTGGCCGCGATCTCGGCGCCGGACAGGCCCTTGTTCCGTGCAGCCTCGGCGATGGCCTCGCGCAGCGCCACGACGTTCGCCGCACCTTGTGCGCCGCGACCGAGGTTCTGCATGACTGCCTTGTCGCCGGATAGGTACTGGTCCGCCATGGTCTGCAGCGTGCTGGGCGACAACGTTGGCTCCGCGCCGCCGGCCGCGTTCTTCAGCGCGCGGGCGCCGAGCTCGGTGATCTTGGCTTCGATCAGGCGCTTGTCGGCGTCGGTCTGCTGCTTCGGTGCACCCGGCAGCACGCCGCCGGTCTGCAGGCGCTTGGCGGCTTCGTCGAACGAGATGTTGTTCTCGGTGGCGTAGCGGCGCACGGCCTCGATCTTCTGCGTCGTGGCGTCCTTCGGCACGGGCTTCGTGCGCGCGGTCAGGTCATCGAGGTACTTCTTGGCCTCGGGACCGGCCTCCTGCGCACCCTGCGCCAGCTTGGTGGCGATCTGCGGGCTCTGCGCCGCAGTGGCCAGCGTGCCCATCTGACCCATGTAGTCGAAGCCGCGCTTCAGGTCGAGCAGCACGATCGCATCCTTGGCGTCCGTGGTGCCGTTGCGGGTCAGCGGGGCGTCGTAGTACTTCTCGGCGCCGTCCTCGCCCTGCACGTAGACACGCACGATCGGGTAGACCTTGTCCGGGTG
>JAUPWC010000112.1 GCA_030916665.1 Verrucomicrobiota bacterium | reverse complement strand
CGGTTGTCCACGTCGATGATGGTGTCGTAGGTGACGACGTTGGAGACGGTCTTGGCGGCGTTGCGGACCTGCGAGACGCGGCCGTTGAAGGAACGGTTGGGAAACGCGTCCACCGTGAAGGTGACCGCCTGGCCGTCGCGCACGGAGCCGATGTCGGCTTCGGCGACGGCGGCGGTGATCTGCATCTTGGCGAGATCGTTGGCGATGGTGAAGAGCACGGGGGCGTTGAGGCTCGCGGCGACGGTCTTGCCCTCCTCGGTCTGCTTCGCGATGACGATGCCGTCGATGGGGGAGCGGATGGTGCAGCGGGCGAGATCGACGTTGGCGTTCTCGACGGCGGCCTCGCGGGTCAGCAGCTGGGCGTTGGACTGGGCGAGCTGGGCTTCGGCGGCGTCGAGTTCCTGCTGCGTGACGAGTTTCTTCTCGAAGAGTTCGCGGGTGCGTTCGGTGTTGAGCTGCTGGAGGCGGTTGCTGGCCTGGGTGGAGGCGAGGTCGGCCTTGGCCTGGCGGAGGCGCTGCTGGTAGGTGGCCGGATCAATCTCGACGAGGATCTGGTCCTTTTTGACCAGGGAGTTGAAGTCGGCGTGGAGTTTGATGACCAGGCCGGAGATTTGGCTGCCGACATCGACCTCCAGAAGCGGCGCGAGCTGGCCGGTGGCCGTGACGACCTGCCGGATGCTGCCCTTGGCGATGACGGCGGTGTTGTAGGAAGCGGGCTTCTCGGCGGCGGCGGCGCGTTTCTGGTAGAAATAGTAGCCGGCGGCGGAGGCGGCGATAAGGGTGCCGATCGTGAAAGTGAGGACGCGGGAGGATGCCATGGAAGATGTTCGAAGATATAGCAGCGTTCAGGACATGCGCAACTTATTCGCCGGTCGAAAGGTCGGGAAAAGTCTGCGGAACCGAGGCTTGCCGGTCTCCAGACGCCGCGCACACTGCCGCGGTTACCTCCTCATGCTAGCCAATCGTCACCGTGGCTTGGTCCGGATCCATGGCGCCGCCCTCCTGCTGGGAGTGGGGGTGTTCTTCTGGCTCTATGCGGAGTTCATTATGCGCTACGTGCCGGTGGTAAAACTGAGCCGGGAGGTAAACCTGCTGCAGTATTTTCTGTGCGTGGTGATCGGCCTGCTGGTGGGCGGGAGCCGGCTGCGGGCGGCGGAATCGCGGCTGACGCGCCTTTCGATCACGGAGGCAGCGGGGCTGGCGACGCAGCAGGTGGGGCTGATGGCGCTGGCGGTGTTCACCATGATGTTCGCGACGCAGGACCGGAGCATCAGCCGGTTGTTTCTGGGGTCCTTCATGCTTTGGAGCTGGCTGAGCCTGTTCTGGCTGAACCGTTGGCTGCCGGTGCAGCTGGCCGGGTACCTTTACGGACACGGGGAACAGATCCCCACGCTGTTCGTGGGGCGCGCGCGAGCGCTGGCAATGCTTTCGGAGTGGCTGAAACAGCGTCTCCATCTCGGCGTGCATCCGGTGGGCTTTCTGAGTTTGGAAGGAGCGGCAGCGGACGGGCCGGCGCCCGTGCCGGTGTCCGGCACCGTGGAGGATCTGCCCCGCGTTTTGGCCGAAAAGAACATCGGCCAGGTGATCCTGCTCGAAGTGCCGGCCGATGCCGCGGTGGCCCGGCAGATTGTCGATCAGTGCCAGGCCCGCGGTTGCCGCCTGCTGGTGCATCATCAGGTCGAGGAGGTGCTGGGGCATCCCGTGGTGTCGGCCGACGAGGGCGGGCATCATTTTTTCACCCTGCACGACGAGCCGTTGGAAGAGCCGTTGAACCGGGCGGTGAAGCGCACCTTCGACCTCCTCGTCGCGCTGCCCGTGGTCGTGCTGGTGCTGCCGCCCCTCATGCTGGCGGTGTGGCTGGTGCAGCGCTTCCAGTCGCCCGGTCCGTTGTTTCACGTCCGAGCCCGCTCGGGCGAAGGGCGCGCGGAGTTTCCGATGCTGAAATTCCGTTCGATGAACCTGGCGCCGCCCGACGCCGCGGCCGAGGGGCGGCAGGCAACGGCGGATGACGACCGGGTCTATCCGCTGGCGCGTTTCCTCCGGCGGCACAGCCTGGATGAGTTTCCGCAGTTCTGGAACGTGCTGACCGGCGAGATGAGCATCGTGGGGCCGCGGCCGGTCATGCCCGTGCTCGATGCGGAGTTCGAGCAGCAGGTGCGTTCCTACCGGTCAAAACACTGGGTGCGGCCCGGCATCACCGGGCTGGCGCAGAGCGAGGGCTTTCGCGGTGAGATCAAGACGCCGGAGCAGCTGCAGGAGCGAATCCGGCTCGATCTCTACTACATCGCGCACTGGTCCATCTGGCTGGACGTGCAGATCACGCTGAAGACGTTCTGGCAGGTGTTTTTCCCGCCGAAGTCGGCGTATTGAGCACGTCTCAGTTGAACAGCCGCGTGTAGCGGGCGCCGCGGTCGTCCTCAAAGGTCAGCGAGGCGGCCGTGATGCCGACGAGCCGCAGGCCCATCTCGGCTTCGACGAGGCTGCCGAGGCGATAAACGCGGTCGTTCATCAGCACCTTGCTCTCGCGGGGTTCGGCGGAGACGCGGATGCCGCTCACGCGGAGGGCTTCGATGTAATTGATTGCCCGCGGCTCGAGCTTGCGCGGACCAGCAGACTGGGCCGGCTGCGGCGCGGGGGTGGACGGCGGGGTGACCGCGGCCACGACCGGCGCGGGAGCGGTCAAGGTCACGACCGGAGCCGCCGGGCGCACCGGCTCGGGCTGGGCCGCGACCGGAGAGGTCGTGGTCACATTGGGCACGGTGAAGCTGCTGACGGTGGCGGGCTCGGGCTGCGGAGGAGCGGCGACCACGACTTGCGGAGGCGGAGTGGTTGCGACCGGTTGCGGTGCGGTCTGCACGGGTGCGGCGGGCTGGACCGACGGAGAAACGGGAGCCGGTGTGGCGGCTGTTGAGCTCGCCACGCTGGGCGGTGCAGAGGGAGCGGGCGGCTCGCTCTGCCGCATGAAAAGGAAAACGGCCCCGACCACCAGCATGGCAACCACGGCGGCGCCGAGCCCGAGGGGCAGGATTAATTCACCCATGCCGGTGGACTTGCCGCGGCGGGAGATCTGGTCCGGGCGCTCACCACCGATGGTGGGCACCGCACTCAATGAGGGAGACTCACCGGTGCGCTCTTTCTGCGCTTTCTTGAGCGCTTCATTGATCAGGCTCATGGTCAGGCGGTGAGACGGTTCATGTCGCGCACGGCGCGGCGGGCGTCCCAGTAGTTGACCTCGTCGGAGTCGCGGATGAACGCCGAGAGGAGGGCTTTGTCACAGAGGTTGTTGATGATGCGGGGAATTCCCCGGCTGGTGCGATGGATGTGGCGGATGGCCCACTTGGTGAAGTAGGGACGGCCGGCGCTGCCCGAGACGGACAGGCGGTGCTGGATGTAACGGTCCATTTCCTCCCGGGTGAACGGGCGGAGTTCGTAGTGGACAAGGATGCGCTGGCGGAGCTGGCGGAGCTCCTCGGCGGCGAGGCGCTCCTTCAGCTCGGTCTGGCCCATGAGGACGATCTGCAGGAGCTTCTGCTTGTCGGTTTCCAGATTGGAGAGGAGGCGGACCTGCTCGAAGACCTCGAAGGAAAGATTCTGCGCCTCGTCAATGATCAGCACGATCTCGCGGCCCTTGGCGATGCGGTCGAGCAGGATCTGGTTCATCTGCGAGACGAGGTCGTGCTTGCTCTTGGCGACGTTGTGCTCGCCCAGCTCGGTGAGAATGGCCCGCAGCATCTGCGTCTCGTTGACGCGCGGGTTGAGGATCAGCGCGGTGTCGAAGTGCGCGGGATCGAGTTCGCTCATGAACTTCCGGCACAGGGTGGTCTTGCCGCAGCCGACCTCGCCGATGAGCACGATGAACCCTTTCTTCTCCGTCACACCGTATTTGAGATGCTGGAGCGCCTCCTGGTGGGTGGGACTGAGGTAGAGAAACTTCGGGTCCGGAGTGATGTGGAACGGCATCTCCGTAAATCCGTAGAAGTTTTGATACATCGTCAGGCAAGTATTTGAGCCGCATGGGAAAAAGCACGCCTAAAGAGCGTCAACGCGCTTTGAAAAGCATTGCCTGAACTCCGTCGCGCACCTTTATCTGGTCGCCTCATTCCGGGTGAATCTCAGCAGAATTATCAACGTCGTCTTTGGCCTGCTTTTCGCGGGCATCACCCTGTGGGCGGTGACCGCCTTTGTGGGCATGCAGCAAGAATTGAAGGCCCGGCAGGCTGACCTCGCGATGAAGCAGCGTCTGCTCGCCGAGGCCGAAGCCAAGCTGGCCGCCCAGACGCGCTACCTCGAGCGCCTGCGCAACGACCCCGCGCTGGTGGAGCTGCTGATCCGGCAGAAGCTCGGTTACGCCAAGGGCGAGGAATTTGTCTTCCGTTTCGAAGAGAAGTGAAACCATGAGCTACGAACAACTGATCACGAACTTCCGTGCCGCCGGCCAGGGGCAGGTCTTTGCCTTCTGGGATTCGCTGGACGCGAACGAACGCGCCGAGCTCGCCGCGCAGGCGGGCGAAGTCGAGCTCGCCGAGGTCGAGCGCCTGAACCGCACGCTTGTCTTCAAGACCGGCGGCGGCGGCGCCAACCTCGATGGTCTCGCCCCGGCACCGGTCACGCGGCTCCCGGCCAACGGCGGCGATGCCGCGCAGTGGGCGAAGGCGCGGACACTCGGCGAGCAGGCGCTGCGCGCCGGCCGCGTGGCGGCGTTCACGGTGGCGGGCGGGCAGGGGACGCGCCTCGGTTACGACGGCCCGAAGGGCACCTTCGCCGTCACGCCGCTGAAGCAGAAGTCGCTCTTCCAGGTCTTCGCCGAGAAGATCAGAGCCGCCGGCCAGCGCTACGGGAAGCCGCTGCACTGGTTCATCATGACCAGCCACGCGAACCACGCGCAGACCGAGGGCTTCTTCGCGGAGAACAAGTTCTTCGGCCTCGACCGGGGACGCGTGCATTTCTTCCGCCAGGGCCGCATGCCGGCGGTCGGCTACGACGGCAAGATCCTGCTCGAGACCCGCGGCTCGCTCGCGCTCAGCCCCGACGGCCACGGCGGCTCGCTCCGTGCGCTGCACCGCAGCGGCGCGCTCGACCTGATGAAGGCCGAGGGCGTGGACACGCTCAGCTACTTCCAGGTGGACAACCCGCTCGTGCGCTGCATCGACGCGGAGTTCATCGGCTTTCATCTCGCCGCCGGCTCGGAGATGTCGAGCAAGATGGTGCTCAAGGCCTACCCCGAGGAAAAGGTCGGCCACTTCTGCCTCCAGGACGGCAAGATCGTCGTCGTCGAATACAGCGACATGCCCATGAGCATGCAGAAGGAGACGAACGCCGACGGTTCGCTGCGCTACGCCGCCGGCAGCATCGCGATCCACGTCATCGACCGCGAGTTCGCGCGCCGCATGGCCGCGGGCGGCGAGGATGTCGCGCTGCCGTTCCACCGGGCCGACAAAAAAATCGCGACCATCGACGCCGCCGGCAAGGCGGTGAAGCCCGAGAAGGCCAACGGCGTGAAGTTCGAGATGTTCGTGTTCGACGCGCTGCCGTTCGCGAAGAACTCCATCGTGATCGAGACCGCGCGAGCGGACGACTTCAGTCCGGTCAAGAACGCCGAGGGTGTGGACTCGCCCAAGACCTGCCGCGAGGACCAGATGCGCCAGTGGGCGCGCTGGCTCAAGGCCGCCGGCGCGACCGTCGAAACCGACGCCACCGGCCTGCCCAAGGCGACCGTGGAGGTTTCGCCGCTCTTCGGTTACGATCCGGAAACATTCGCCCGGCGCTGGAACGCCCTCGCGCCCAAGCCCGCCATCGCCTCAGGTCTCTATCTCGAATAGATCTCTTCAACACAGAGGACACAGAGAGCACAGAGAAAATCATGAATGATATAAACCAACTCACGGAACAGATCATTGGCGCGGCGATTGAGGTTCATCGGGAGAAGGGGCCCGGATTGCTGGAATCGGCCTACGAGGCTTGTCTGGCTCATGAGTTGTCGTTGCGTGGTATCAGCTCTGCCCGGCAGGTTTCCGTGCCGCTGAGTTACAAGGGTATTGTGATAGAGGTGGCGTTTCGCGCGGACTTGATCGTGCGGGATACCGTGCTCGTGGAATTGAAGGCGGTGGAAACCGTGCTGCCGGTTCACAAAGCG
>JAUPWC010000111.1 GCA_030916665.1 Verrucomicrobiota bacterium | reverse complement strand
CGCGCTCATCCGCGAGCTGCGCGTCGTCTCGCGCACCTCGGTCATGCAATACCGCGCGACGACCAAGCCGATGAAGCAGATCGCGCGGGAGCTCGGCGTGACCTACATCCTCGAGGGCAGCGTGCGCCGCTCGGGCAACAAGGTGCGCGTCACCGGCCAGCTCATCCACGCCGCGACCGACGAGCACGTCTGGGCCCAGTCCTACGACCGTGACCTCACCGACGTCTTCGCCATCCAGGCCGAGCTCTCGTCGCAGATCGCCGGCGCCCTCAAGACCGCGCTCTCGCCCGAGGAAAAAATGTTGATCGCGCGCAAGCCGACGGAGAACCCCGCCGCTTACGACCTGTTTCTCCGGGCGCGCGACATCCTCAACCGCGAGAACAACACCTACACCGCCCGCCTCCGGCAGATCGCGTTGTTGCAGCAGGCCGTGGACCTGGACCCTTCCTTTGCCCAGGCTTGGGGCGAGCTCGCCGCCTCGTGTGCCTATGGCTATTTCCTCAGCTACCCCGACATGGACGCCTACCTGACCCGGGCCAAGGTTGCGATCGAGCGGGCCGTCAAGCTGGCCCCAGACGATCCGGAGGTCATCGGCAGCCTCGGCACCTACCATTATTACGGATTCCGGGATTACCAGCGTGCGACCGAGCAATACGAACGCCTGGCCCGGCTCCAGCCCAATTCTCCGGTCGTCTTTAGTTCCCTCGCCCTGATCCAGCGTCGGCAGGGTCAATGGGCCCAGTCGTTGGTCAACTCGCGCCGGGCCTGCGAACTGGACCCGTCCAATATTTTCTATCTGCGCAATCTCATCGCCTCGCTGCTCGCCGGCCGGCGTTGGGACGAACTCCTGGCCGCCCAACGGCGACTCGTCGCCCTGCTGCCCGACGATGACGAAGCCGCGGCCAATCTGGTCACGACTCATTTCTACGCCAGTGGTTCGACTGCCGAGGGCGACGCCCTGCTGGCCGGCTTGTCGCCTGAGAAGCGGGATGCGCCGGAGAACATCCTCCGACGCCTGCGCTGGGCGGCACTGAAGGGCGACCTGGCGGAGGCGGTCCGGCTGGCCAAACTGCAGCCCACCTTTGACGGCAACGGGGTGCCGCACTGGGCGCAGGCGGCCACTCAGGCTTATCTGTATTTTGCCGCCGGCGACCGCGCCGGGGCGATCGCACGGCTGGGGGACTATCCCGCCCAACTGCGCGACCTCGTGGCCAAGGAGCCAGCCAATCTGAACTACCTGACGAACCTGGCGGACATGGAGGCCATGCTGGGCAACAAGCAGGAAGCCCTGCGCCTTGCCGAGCGCTACGTTTCCCTCCTGCCCGAAACCCGGGATGCGCTGGACGGAGCCCGCTACGCGAGCAACCGCGCGACCGTTTACGACCTGGTGGGGGAAAAGGAAAAGGCGCTCGCGGAATACACCCGGCTCCTGCGCGTGCCCTGTCCCAACGGCCTGAATGTCCACGCCATGAAGCAGGACTGGAGTTCGCTGCGCGGTGACCCGCGCTTCGAGGCGCTGCTCAACGACCCGAAGAACAATGAGCCGCTGTTCTGAAATGAGGGGAACGCTCAACGCCGCACGTTCAATGGTCCGATCATTTCAAGGCAGGTTTTCCTGGATGGCGGGACGGTGGAACGCACTGCCCAGTGCGTTGATCGGGAGAAGCGCATTGAGGAGCAATGCGCTCCACCTGCTCGGTGTGCTATCTGGGTTGAATAATCCATGAGCGATCCCGCCACCCACGCCGTCTTCCTCTCCTACGCCCGCGACGACGCGGCGGCGGCGCGGCGCATCGCGGAGGCGTTGCGCAGCGCCGGCCTGGAGGTGTGGTTCGACGAGAACGAGCTGCGCGGGGGCGACGTGTGGGACGCGAAGATTCGCAAGCAGATCGACACCTGCGCGCTTTTCCTGCCGGTCATCTCGGCGCACACGCAGGAGCGCAGCAAAGGCTACTTCCGGCTGGAGTGGAAACTGGCCGTGGACCAGACGCATCTGCTCGCCGAGGGCGTGCCGTTTATCGCCCCGGTCGTGATCGACGACACCAAGGAGTCCGCCGCCATCGTCCCGCCGGAGTTCATGCGGGTGCAGTGGACGCGCTTGCCCGGCGCGCTGCCCACGCCGGAGTTCGTTGGGCAGGTGAAGCGGTTGTTGGAAGGGAAAGTAGCGCCGGTCTCCGACCGGCGGTTGGGATCGACGCCGACGAACGACCCCGGTCAAAGACCGGTGCTACCCCGAAAATCCATCCCCGGCTGGACCTGGGGCGCGCTTGCCGCCGTGGTGGTGGCCGTGGCCTTCGGCTTGTTCCGCAAGTCCGAGCCTCCCCCGACGGCTGCTGCCGCTGCCAACCCTCAGTCAGCCTCTCCTGCTCCCTCCTCCCCGCTCCCTGCTCCCGCGGCGAAGCCGTCTCTGGCCGACAAATCCATCGCCGTCATCCCGTTCACCAACATGAGCGAGGAGAAGGACAGCGCGTTCTTCACCGACGGCATCCACGAGGACATCCTCACCAACCTCGCGCTCATACGCGAGCTGCGCGTCGTCTCGCGCACCTCGGTCATGCAATACCGCGCGACGACCAAGCCGATGAAGCAGATCGCGTATGAGCGCGAGGTTGGTGAGGATGTCCTCGTGGATGCCGTCGGTGAAGAACGCGCTGTCCTTCTCCTCGCTCATGTTG
>JAUPWC010000015.1 GCA_030916665.1 Verrucomicrobiota bacterium | reverse complement strand
CGGCGATTGATTTCCCGCCGCTTTTGAACTCAAATCCCGCTGCCACCGTTTGGTGAAGCGGGCCGTCGCCCTCCGATTGGTTCTTTTTCATCAATCCCAATCACTTCCCAAACGGCGGCACCACTTCAACTGCATCGTTCCGGCTAAGCGGAGGCGGGTTGCTGTTGGGAAATGCAGTGCAGGGTGCCGAGACCCCAGATCAGGTGATAGCAGTCAACGGGCACGACCTCACGCTCCGGGAAACAGTTCCCGATTATCTCCCGCGCCGCGGCATCACGTTTCGGCTGACGGAACTGCGGCACAAGCACCGCGCCGTTGAGGATGAGAAAATTCGCGTAGCTCGCCGGCACCTGCTGCCCGCGAAAGCCAAACGGCTTCGGCATCGGCAGCTCGACAATGGTGAACTTCTTTCCCGCCGGCGTGCGGAAGCCGCGCAGACGCTCCAGGTTCTTGGCGAGCAGCTTGTGGTTCGGATCGCGCCGGTTCGGCTCCACGCAGGTGATGAAGCCGTCGGCTTTGAAGAATCGCGTGATGTCGTCGATGTGCCCGTCGGTATCATCGCCCACGATCCCCTCCCCCACCCACAGGATCTGCTCCACGCCGAGAAAATCGCGCAGGTTCTGCTCGATGTCGCTGCGGAAGAGCCGCGGGTTGCGGTTCTTGTTCAAGAGACACTGCTCGCTCGTGAGCAGCAAGCCGGCCCCGTTCACGTCGATCGAGCCGCCCTCGAGGACCATGTCGTTTTCGAAGCGACGCAATTTCAGCGCGCGCGCGATGCGCGGAGGAATCTGGTTGTCGAGATCGTAGGGCGGATACTTCCCGCCCCAGGCGTTGTGAACCCAGTCGGTCACCGCCACCTCGCCGGTGCGGCGGTGTTTCACAAAGATCGGTCCGTGGTCGCGGCACCAGGTGTCGTTGGTCGGGTGGTTGTAGAACTTGACGCGGGTCATGTCCGCACCGGCTTTGGCGCACAGGCGCTTCGCCCGCGGCTGGAGCTGGGCGGCGCAGTTGAGGCGCACGTCTTCGAACCGGCTGATCTGCTTCACGATCTCCGCGAACACATAAGGAATCGGACGAAACAGCCCCGGCCAGGTCGCGCGGTTGTGCGGCCACGAAAGCCAGACCGCTTCCTGCGGTTCCCACTCGGCCGGCATGCGGAAGCCCAGAGAGGCCGGGGTTTTCTTGGCAGCCATGGTCAGTCGATGAAACGTTTCGTGATGTCCCCGTAGGCGTCGATGCGCCGGTCGCGCAGAAACGGCCAGTGTGTGCGCGTGGTGTCCACGCTGGCGAGGTCCACCGGCACGAGCAGGATTTCCTCCCGGTCCACACTCCCCTTGGCGAGAATTTCGCCACTGGTGCCGCTCACGAAGCTCTGGCCCCAGAACTCGATGCCGTCACCACCAACGGGCGTCTCGGTGCCGATGCGGTTGGTCACCGCGACGAAGCAACCGTTGGCCACGCCGTGCGCACGCTGGATGGTTTCCCACGCACCGTGCTGGTTCGCACCGTATTTGGCTTTCTCCTTCGGGTGCCAGCCGATGGCGGTCGGGTAGAACAAAATTTCCGCACCCTGCAGTGCGGTGAGCCGCGCGCCCTCCGGATACCACTGGTCCCAGCAGATCAGCACACCGATCTTGCCGTATTTCGTCTGCCACGCGCGAAAGCCCGTGTCGCCGGGCGTGAAGTAGAATTTTTCGTAGTAGAGCGGATCGTCGGGGATGTGCATCTTTCGGTAGATGCCCAGCAGCTTGCCGTCGGCGTCGATGATGACCGCCGTGTTGTGATACAGCCCGCCGGCCCGCTTCTCGAACAACGAGGCCACAATCACCACCTTGTGCTTCTTGGCCAGTTTCTGAAACGCTACCGTGCTCGGCCCAGGAATCGCCTCCGCCAACTTGAAATTCTCGTGATCCTCGCTCTGGCAGAAATATTGGGAGCGGAACAACTCCTGCGTGCAGATGATCTTGGCGCCGCGCCGCGCCGCCTGCTCCGTCAGGGCTAGGGTTTTCTTGAGATTCTGCGCCGGATCACGCGTGCAGGCGTGCTGGAGCAGTCCGATGGTGGTCTTCATGCGCGGAGCGAAGGTTCCGGAGCCGATTAAGACAAGTTTTCTCAGGTTAAGGAGGGGTGTAACTTGGCTTTGACAAGCGGCCTGTGAATTGTAAAAACATCCTCGTCCCTCCCCTCAGCCCCCACACCCTATGTGCGCCGAACCCCGCCCCCTGATCGTCGTGGTCGAAGACGAACTCGAACTCGCCCAACTGATCGCCACGCACTTGGAGGAGGCCGGTATGAACGTGCAGACCTACCAGCGCGTCGCTCCAGCCCTGCGGTTTCTGCAGAACAATTTCGCGAACCTCATCCTGCTCGACGTCAATCTGCCCGACGGCAACGGCTTCGAACTCATCAAGCAGCTGAAGTCCGAGGACATCAACACACCAGTTATTTTTCTCACCGCCAACACCCACGACGAGGCGAAGATCCAAGGTCTCAACCTCGGCGGCGACGACTACATCACCAAGCCTTTCAGCTACACCGAACTGGTCGCGCGTATCCGCGCCGTGCTGCGCCGCACCGAGGGCCACACCGATTTCAACGTCACCAAGAACCTGCGCACGATCGACGGCCCCTTCGAATTTCTCGGCACCAAGGTTCATCCCGAAAGGCTGGAGATCGAATTCCCGAGCGGCACCACCTTCAAGACCGGACGCAAGGAGCTTGGTATCATCGCCTACCTGCACACCCATCGGAACATCGTGATCACACGCAAGGAACTGATCCACTCGGTCTGGGGCATCCACGCCGACATCCGCAGCCGCTCGCTCGACCAATACATCGTGAAAGTGCGCGCCGCCTTCGACAAGAACGGCATCTCCCTCGACTGTTTCAAGACCGTCCACGGCATCGGCTACATCTTCGAGCCGCCCGCGGCCGCGTCCTGAGCAGTCCATGAAGAACAGTCGATCTTTCTTAAGCCGCGGAAACCTTGCCGCGGTTTTCTTATTGCCCGCAAGGAACCCGGCGCCCGGCGGCATAGCGCATCGGAACGCCACTTTCTGGATTCTTCGCTTCGCTCAGAATGACGCCCGTGTGGATTTCCCCATTCCTGTCATCCTGAGCGAAGCGAACGATCCCGCTTTCCACCGCGCAAAGCGGCCATGAGATTATTGGAAATGGTTAGTCGGCCACTGTTTCAGAACAACTCCGCCTGCCCGGAATAGCGTTTCTGGGCCTCGACCAGCGTGGATCGCATCTCCATCGCTTCGAGCAACTGGAGCAGTTTCGCCACCTGCGGCTCGCCCGATCCGACGTGCGGCAGAGCCGACTTTCCGCTCAGGCTCGTCAGTCTCAGATTGAGGCGCAGTCGCTCCGCATCCTTCGCGACGGCCTCACGAAAACGATCCGGCTTCAGGTTGCCGGCCGCGGCGATGATACCCTCCAGGCTCTGAAACTCGGCGAACCACTTGGCCGCCGTTTTCGGGCCGACGCCATCAATGCCGGGAATGTTGTCGGAGGTGTCGCCGATGAGCGCGAGGTATTCGGCGATCTGCGAGGGCGGCACGCCGAACTTTTCCACGACGCCGGCCGCGTCCATCAGGCGCCAGCCGAGCTTGGGATTCGCAGTCGGCGGCGGCTGAAGGATTTTGATGCGATCGTTCACACACTGGGCGAAATCCTTGTCCGCGCTCACGATCAGCACGTCGTGTCCGGCGGAGGCCAGCATCCGCGCCTGCGAAGCCAGCAGGTCGTCCGACTCCACGCCGTCCAGTTCCACGCCTACCAGCCCCATCGCGCGGGTGAGGTCCTTGATCACGGGAATTTGCTGCTCCAGCGGCTCGGGCGTTTCCTTGCGCTGCGCCTTGTATTCGGGGTGCAAAGCGAGCCGGTCTTGCGAGCCGCCGAGATCGAAAAACACCAGCATGCCGTCAGGCTTCTCCTGGTCCTGCAGCTTCCACATTGTCTTCACCCAGCCGTGCAACGCGCCCGTCGGAAACCCGTCGGCACGGGTTAGCTCCGGCATTCCGTAGAATGCCCGGAACGCCATGTTGAATCCGTCCACCAAGAGCCATTTCGACATCAGCCGACGGAAAACGAAACGCACAGACGCGTAAACCTATTTTCCATCCACCGGTTCAGCCGCCGCCACCCCCGGGGCCGTGCGAGCGCCACCGGGGGTGACGAGGTTGGCCGTGACGAAGATCAGCAGATTTCGCTTCTGCGTGCTCTCGCCCTTCGTCCGGAACAACCGCCCGATGATCGGCACGCTGCCTAGAATGGGAACCTTGTCGTTCACCTTTTTCACGTCCTCACGCGTGAGCCCGCCCATGATGAGCGTCGCCCCGTCCCACAGTGTCACCCGCGTCGTGACTTCGCGCACAGCGAAGATCGGCTGATAAAAGCCCGGTGGCACCGTTACCGTGGTGCCGCCGGAGATCGCCACGCTCGGGCCGCCGTATTCCACGAAACCCTCGAACTCCGTGACCTTGGGATTCAGGTCGAGGCTGATGCTGCGGTTGTCCTCCTCCACCGTCGGCGTGACGCGCAGCTCCACGCCGATGTTGCGCGTCGTGAACTCCTGCGGCGTGCCCGAGGTGATAGAGACGCCCGCCGAACCGCCGCCGGAGATGCTGCCGGTGCCGACCTGCGACTGGATCTGCCCGTAGCTCTGCGGATAGCGCATCTCCTGCGCGACGGTGATGGTGGCGGGATTGCCCGACAGCACGGTGAGCCGGGGCGCGCTCAGCAGTTCCGTGCCGCTTTGCTGCGAGAGGGCGCGCACGATGGCGTTCACGTCGAACTGCCCGATGCTGCCGGTGATGTTCGCCAGCGGCCCGACCCCGGTCCCAAGCATCACCCCGCCGGGAATGGACGGCGCCGCCGCCGGCAGGTTGAGCCCGCCCTCGGGCTGACCCTCGCCGGAGATGGAGATCTGCTGCGTCGAGGTCGCATTGCGAAACGCCTCGCCGAGCGTCCGGGTGACGCCGCCCGCCGTGGTGTAGCGCCCGTCGGTGCCGTTCAGCTGCGCGGTCTTGGTGGCGAGGTTCCACTGCACGCCGAGTTCCTCGAGCGCGCCCTGCTGCACCTCCATGAACTTCGCCTCGATCTCAACCTGCCGCACGTCGCGGTAGCGCGCCAGGATGTTGGCGAGGCGCTGCAGATTGCGCGGCGTCTGCGTGGCGATGATCTGGGAGCCGTCAAACGCCAGCGTGCTGCCCGGGATGCCGTCGAAGTCCACGCCCGCCAGCTGCAGGAACATGCGGATCGCGCGACCCTCGGCCTCGACGTCCGGCGGCGGCGCGGCCGGGGCGGTTGTGTTCTGGTTGGCGGCCCGCCCGGTCATGCGCAGCACGGTGGAGCGCGACACCGCATGGAAACGCGTCTCCAGCTCCTTCACTCCGCCGACCGGACGCAACACGACGGCGTCGGCCTGCACCTCGTATTCACACCCTGCCGCGCGCGCCACGAAGTCCAGCACCCGCTTCAGCGACATGTCGCGCAGGGTGAGGCTGATCTTCGGATTCGTGTTGGCCGGATCGAGCACGACGATGTTCACGCCCTTCGGACCGCTCTGCGCCGGATCGAACTCCATCGAAATCAGGCTGAGCGTGGGCGCCACCCGGTTGAGCTCCATCGCGCTGAAGTTCACGCTGGGCAGGACGATGGCCTCCAGTTTCCGCTTTAGCGGCGAAGCCGTGTCCAGCCCCGACGCGTCTGTCGCAGCGGGGTTTTCCGGCACCGGCAGCCGCCACGCCGCATCCACCTCCCGTAACAACTCTGCGCCGGCATGCGCACGTTCGCCCGCTGCAGGCTGCTGGGCCGGCAGCGGGAGAAGCGCCCAAAGGCTGAGCCAAATGATCGTCGGGGTGATTCTGCGTGAAGTTGCGCTCATGATTGAAAAATTACTCGCGGCGGGCCGCCACCCGGACCGGTTCGCCGCCCGAAGCGTCCGCTGCCGCGGGCTGCGGTTCTGCATCCGATGCCAGCCGGAGGATGATCGACTCGGGAAGCCGGCCGGGCGCGGATCTGACCAGCGTTACCTCCGCCGGGTCGAACCGGATCCGCTCGACGTGATAGGTCGCTCCCGCCACGGAGAGACTTTCTCCCTCCCCGCCCTCCCAGATTTCGCG
>JAUPWC010000001.1 GCA_030916665.1 Verrucomicrobiota bacterium | reverse complement strand
CCGGTCCAGAGGCCCGGTCCCACCCGCTCCAATCGCGCAACCGCCTCAGGCGGCGTTCTTGCCGGAGGCCGCGCCGCGGGCGAGCTTCTTGAGCTGCGGCTTCTTGCGTCCCTCGACCACGGCCTGGTCGATGATGACCTCGACGATGTCGTCGCGCTGCGGGAGGTCATACATGACCTCGAGCATGATCTTCTCGAGGATGGCACGGAGGGCGCGGGCGCCGGTCTTCAGCTCGATGGCCCGCTTGGCGATGGCCACGATGGCGTCGCGCGTGAACCGGAGCTGCACGCCGTCCATCGCGAACAGCTTGGAATACTGCTTCACCATCGCGTTCTTGGTGCGAAGCAGAACCTTCTCGAGGTCGGCGACCTTGAGTTCGTCGAGCACCGAGACGACCGGCAGACGGCCGATGAACTCGGGGATCATGCCGAAGCGGATGAGATCCTCGGGCGCGACGCCGCGCATCATCTCGTCGGGCGTGAGGTCGTGGTCCTTGGCGTTGATATGGAAGCCGAGCGAGCGCTGGCCCATGCGCTTCTTGATGACCTCGTTGAGGCCCACGAAGGCACCGCCGCAGATGAAGAGGATGTTCGAGGTGTTGACCTGGATGTATTCCTGGTTCGGGTGTTTGCGACCGCCCTGCGGAGGGACGTTGCAGGTGGTGCCCTCGAGAATCTTGAGCAGCGCCTGCTGCACACCCTCGCCGGAAACGTCGCGCGTGATCGAGACGTTTTCCGTGGTGCGGCGGATCTTGTCGATCTCGTCGATGTAGATGATGCCGCACTCGGCCTTCTTCACGTCGTAGTTGGCCGACTGCAGGAGGCGCAGCACGACGTTCTCGACGTCTTCACCGACGTATCCGGCCTCGGTCAGCGTGGTGGCGTCGGAGATGGCGAACGGAACATCGAGGATGCGGGCGAGGCTGCGCGCGAGCAGCGTCTTGCCGGAGCCGGTCGGGCCGACGAGCAGGATGTTGCTCTTCTCGACCTCGACGTCGCTGAACTCCGCGGGCAGCGAGGCGGCATCGGCCGCGTTGCCGTGGTTGGAGTCGAAATTGAGCCGTTTGTAGTGGTTATAGACGGCGACCGAGAGGACCTTCTTGGCGTGGTCCTGACCGATGACGTGCTCGTCGAGGACCTTCTTGATCTCGGACGGCTTGACCAAGCGGAAGGCCGGTTTGGCAGCGGTGCCCTCGGGGGCGGCCGGGGTCTTCACCTCGCGGTCGATGATCGTCTTGCAGACGTTTACGCACGAGTCGCAGATGTAAACACCCGGTCCCGCAATGATTTTGCGGACTTCGGCCTGCGATTTACCGCAGAACGAACAGAGGGTCATGCGCGAAGATTTAGCCATTGCGGTTTATAATCGGCCCAAGTCGGTGTTAGTCGAGGGATTTTCCGTCGGACGCTCCGACGGACCAAAGCGCCCTCAGGCAGCGCTTTGCGAAATCTTCTGAGCGTCGCGGGTGGAAGTGACCACATGATCCACGATGCCGTAGGCCTTGGCCTCCTCGGCGCTCATGTAGTAATCACGGTCGGAATCCTTCTCCACCTGCTCGGCGGTTTTGCCGGTGTGCTTGGCGATGACCTCGTTGAGGGTCTTGCGCCAGCGGATGATTTCCCGGGCTTGGATGGCGATGTCGGCCGCCTGGCCGCCCGCGCCACCCGAGGGCTGGTGGATCATCACGCGACTGTTGGGCAGAGCGAATCGCTTGCCCTTCGTGCCGGCGGCGAGGAGCACGGTGCTCATGCTCGCGGCCATGCCGACGCAGTAGGTGACGATGTCACACTGCAGGAAGTTCATCGTGTCGTAGATGGCCATGCCGCCAGTCACGACGCCGCCGGGCGAGTTGATGTAAACGTGGATGTCCTTCTTGGGGTCCTCCATCTGGAGGAACAACATCTGCGCGATCACCACGTTGGCCACCCCATCGTCGATGGGCGTGCCGATGAAAATGATGCGGTCCTTGAGGAGGCGGCTGTAGATGTCCATCGACCGCTCGCCGCCGCCGGTGTTCTCAAGGACGATGGGGACGTAGTAGCTCATGCTTTGTTGGTGACCGTCTTGACGGTAGCCTTGGAGACGAGGAAATCAAGGGCCTTGTCCAACGTGAGCTGCTGCTGGACAGCGCGGACCTGGTCGCGGTCCTTGCCGAGGTCCTTCACGAGCTTGTCGGGACGCTGGCCGCTGCGCATGGCCTCGCGCATGATCCAGTTGTTGAAATCTTTTTCGTCCACCTGGATCTTCTCGGTCTCAGCGATCTTCGCGAGGATGAGCTGGATCTTCACGCGCGTGGCGGCGGCCTTGGAGGCGTTCTCGAAGAGCTCCTTCTTGTTCTCCTCGATCTTCTCCTGCGGGACGCCGTTGCGGAGATTTTCCTCGATGAACTGGCGGAGCAGCGCGTCGCGCTCGGAGCCCACGAGGCTCTCCGGCACGGGGAAACTGGTCTTCGTGGCGAGCGCCTCGGTGATCTGGCGGCGCTGGGCGCCGCGGTTGGCGTAATCCTTGCGCGCGGTCAGATTGCCGCGGACCTGGGACTTCAGGCCGTCGAGATCGTCAACTTGGTGGGATTTGAAAAAGGCCTCGTCGAGCGGGGCGAGCACGCGCTCGCGGATTTCCTGCACCTCGATCGCGTAGGCGACGGTCTTGCCGGCCAGCACGGGCACGGCGGAGAAGTCGGCCGGGAAGGCGATGTCCACGATCTTCTTGTCGCCAGCCTTGAGGCCCGCGAGCTGCTTGGAAAGACCCGGCAGCAGGCCCTCGTTGGTGCCTTCGACCTCTTCCCATGTCTGGGGAGCGGCGGCGTAGATCTTCTTGTCGCCGACGACCTCGTCGAGCGGCTTGCCGTCGAGCGTGCCGGTGTAGCCGAAGCGCACGTAGTCGCCCTTGGCGGCGGGGCGTTCGGCGACCTTGAAGTCGGCGCGTTCACCGCGCAGGCCCTCGATCACGGTCTCGACCTCGGCGTCGGTGGGCTCGGTGGGCTCGACCTGGGTCTCGATGCCGGTGTATTCGGGCAGCTGAAATTCCGGGCGAATGTCCACGGTAAGCTTGATGGCGGCGGAAAGCTCGGGCTCGATCTGCCCCTCCTCGACATCCACGAGATTGAGAATCTCGAGTTTCGACTGCTCCAGACCCTCGCGGTAGGCCTTGCCGATGACCTTGCTCTTGAACTCGTCCTTCAGCTCCTTGCCGAAGCGCTTGGCGACCATGGCGGCCGGGGCCTTGCCGGGACGGAAGCCGGGCAGGCTGACCTGGCGGGTGTATTCGCCGAGCAGGCTCTTGTATTCGCCTTCCACTTCACCCTTGTCGAGGGTGACGGTCAGCGTTTTGCGGGTCTCGTTAATGTCGGTGATTTGAACGTTCACGGTGTAAAATCAGGTGGGATTCCTCGGAGAAAAGAGGCCGAGGTAAGTGCTCCCGCCTGAGCCGGTCAAGGTCTCTTTCGACACGGAGGCTTCCTCGTTTGAGGGCTTTTCGCAGCGAAGGCTGAAGCGGACGCAATCGGCCTTTGATTTTCGCCCGACAGCACCCAAGCTGACCCCATGGCCAGCCTCACCCAACTCCTTGCCGCGCACGGTGGTATCCTCGTGCTCGACGCGGCGTCCCAGCGGGTGCAGATCGGCCTGCTGCGTCACGGCCAGCCCGCCCTCTGGGCGGCGACCGACGACGAAGCCGGCCGGGGACTGTTCAGCGGCACGGCGTCCGTGCTGGAGAAGACTGGTGCCGACATCGGGGACATCGCTGCTTTTGCCTTTTGCGAAGGTCCGGGCTCGATGCTCGGCACCCGCAGCATCGCCATGGCCCTTCGCACCTGGCTGGTGCTGAAACCGAGACCGGTTTTCGCTTACCAGAGCCTCGCCCTTGCCGCCTCGGCCGAGTGGCGTCGATCACCCCGCCCCTTCGCAGTCATCGCCGATGCCCGCCGCGAAAGTTGGCACACCCAACCCGTCTCGGCCGACGGCACCCTCGCTGCCATGGTCCGGCGGCCGACCGCCGAGTTGCCGGCCGGCGAACGCCTGATGCCGGCCGGATTCCGGGTCTGGTCCAAACCGCCTGCTGATCTTGCCTCCTGCGACTACGACCTCGCGACGCTGACAGCTGCGGTCGCCGATGCCGGCCTGTTTCGTTCGGTCGAACTGCCCGACGCCCTCCAGCATGAGGCGCCAGACTACAAAAAGTGGTCCGCCCAACCGCACAGCGCCGCCACCGTCACCGCCCGCGCATGAGCATTTCCGCCCAACTGCCGCGCCGTTGCTGGGTCGAGATCGACCTCGCCGCGCTGGAGCGCAACCTGAAGTTCATCCGCGCCACGCTCCCGCCGCGGATCAAATACGTCGCCGTGGTGAAGGCCGACGCCTACGGCCACGGCTTGCCACAAGTGGCCGCCCGGCTCATGCACGCGGGTGCCGACCTTTTCGCCGTGGCCAACATCGCCGAAGCGATGACCATCCGCGAACTGAGCGCCGACTGGCCGGTGTTGCTGTTGAGCCCGGTGCTGCCCGACGAAGACCGCTACCTCGCCGACTACGATTTGGCCGCCACGGTCTCTTCGGCCGACGAGATCCGCCGCTTCGATGCCGTGGGCCGCGCCACCGGCAAGCCGATCACCGTCCACCTCAAGATCGACACCGGCATGGGCCGGCTCGGCGTCTGGCACACCGGGGCCCGCGCACTTTACGACGCGATCCGCGCCGCGCCGGGACTGCGACTGGCCGGCGTGTTCACGCATTTCTCGAGCGCCGACGAAGACCCCGTGTTCACGGCGGAGCAACGGCAGATTTTCCTCCAGACGATCGGCGAGATGGAGACAGCCGGGCTGCTGATCCATGCCGACAACAGCGCCGGCTTGGAAACGACCCCGGGCAACGGCGCGTTCAACGCCGTGCGCGTGGGGCTCCTGCAATTCGGCATTCTCCCCCACCCGCACTCGATGCTCGCGCGGGTGCAGGCGGAACCGGTGTTCAGTTTTCACACACGCATCGGCCTCGTGAAGGAACTGCCTGCGGGCACCGGCGTAAGCTACGGTCGCACCGCCCGCCTGCAACGCGCCTCCCGCGTGGCCGTGCTGACGGCCGGCTACGGCGACGGCATCGCCCGCTCCAGCAGCGGCCGGGCGCTGGTGCTGATCGGCGGACGCCGCTGCCCGGTGCTCGGACGCGTGACGATGGACCAGACTATCGTGGACATCACCGATGTGCCGGGCGAAGTCCGTTGCGGCGACCCCGTGGTGCTTGTCGGCAAGCAGGGCTCCGCCGAAATCTCCATCAAGGAATTCAGCGACTGGGCTGGCACGATCGCGTGGGAGACACTATGCTCCGTCACCAAGCGCGTCCCTCGCCACTACCGCAACGCCAGCGGGGTGTAAGTGATCGTTGAGTGCAGCCGCGCTTGAGCCGAAAGCGAAAGCGTGGTCAGGCATCGACCACGTTTTCGCTTTGCTCCAACGCGGCTATGCATCTCAGACCATCGGCTTGCCGATGCCGGAGGCGGTGAAACCGATTTGCCGCAGCGCCGCGAGATTCACGATGTTGCGACCGTCGAAGAGGAACGCGGGCTTGGGCATCCCAGCGTAAATCTTCGCGTAGTCCAGCGTCTTGAACTCGTCCCACTCGGTCACGATCGCGATGGCATGCGCGCCGGCGCAGGCATCGTAAGCGTCCTTGGCGATGGAAAGGCGGGCGTTTTCCACGCCCTTGCCCAGCACGTCGGCCGTTATCTCGTCGGCCGGGACCTTGGGGTCGTAAACGCACACCTTGGCGTGCTCGGAGAGCAGATCGCGGCAAACGTTGATCGCGGCGGACTCGCGCGTGTCGTTGGTGTCTTTTTTGAAGGCGAAGCCCAGCACGGCGATTTTCTTGTCGGCGACGGTGTTGAACAGCGACTTCACGATGCGGGCGGCGAAGCGGCTCTTCTGCCAGTCGTTGAGACCCACGACACTCGTCCAGTAGGCGGCAACCTCGGGCAGGCCGAAGCTCTCGCAGAGGTAGGTCAGATTGAGTATGTCCTTTTGGAAGCAGGACCCGCCGAAGCCGACGGACGCCTTGAGGAATTTCGGCCCGATGCGGCTGTCCTTGCCGATGGCGTTGGCCACCTCGTCCACGTCGGCGCCGGTCGCCTCGCAGAGGGCCGAGATCGAGTTGATGGAGGAGATGCGCTGCGCGAGGAAGGCGTTCGCCACAAGCTTGGAGAGCTCGGACGACCAGAGATTGGTCGTGATGACGCGCTCGCGCGGCACCCAGCGGGCATAGACGTTGGCCAGGGTCTCGATGGCCTTTTCGCCGCCGGGCGTGCGCTCGCCGCCGATGAGCACGCGGTCGGGCGCAAGCAGATCGGCGATAGCCGTGCCTTCGGCCAGAAACTCGGGATTCGACAGCACCTCGAACTTGTGGCCCTTGGAATTGGAGGCGACGATGGCCTTGATCGCGTCGGCAGTCTTCACCGGAATGGTGGACTTCTCGACGATGATCTTCCCGCTGTCGGCATGCTCGGCGATGGTGCGGGCGACCGACTCGATGTAGCGGAGATCAGCGGCACGGCCGGCACCCACACCGTAGGTTTTGGTGGGTGTGTTGACGGCCACGAAGATGATGTCGCATTTCTTGATCTGTCCGGCTACATCGGTGGAGAAGAACAGATTGCGACCGCGGGCCTGCTTGACGACGTCGTCCAAGCCGGGCTCGAAAATCGGCAGCTTGTCACTGTTCCAAGCCGCGATGCGTCCGGCGTTCATGTCCACCACCGTCACGTTAATATCGGGACATTTCAGAGCGATCATGGCCATCGTAGGGCCACCCACATAACCGGCGCCAATGCAGCAGATGTTCATAAATAAAAGAAGCCGGCATCGTGCCGGCCTCTCGGGAAAAACCAAGGAGAATTAGTCTTATGCCGGGCTGGGTGCCGGGCTGACGGACGGACCGTCAGAGGCCTCGGCCGTGGGCTTGCCGGCCGGCTTAGAAGAGTCAGCGGGCGGCAGTTTCGGCGGTTTCACCGCCACGACCGGCGACTTGATTTCTCCGTGCTTGAGAATTTCAACCACATGGACGCCTTCGATCGTCTCGTGCTCCAGCAGCGCCGCCGCAACCTTGTCCAGGGCCGCGCGATTGGCGCTCAAGACCTCTGCCGCCCGCTTGTATTGGCCGGTGATGATTTCGGTGACCGCGGCATCGACCCGGCGCGCCGTTTCCTCGCTGATGTGCTGCGACCGGGTGATGTCGCGACCAAGGAACACCGTATCCTGGTTGTCGCCCATCGAGATTGGACCCAGTTCGCTCATGCCCAGGTCGCACACCATCATGCGGGCGATCTTGGTGGCCTGCTTGATGTCGCCGGATGCGCCGTCGCTGATGTCCCCGGTGACAAACTCCTCCGCAATGCGTCCGGCCATGGCCGTGCAGATGCGATCCAGATACTGCTTCTTGGTGCGGCCCAGGATGTCCTTGGTCGGAATGTAGGTCGTGCTGCCGAGGCTCTGGCCGCGGGGGATGATGGTGACCTTGTGCACGGGCACGGTGCCGTCGTCGAGGGCCGCGCCCACGATGGCGTGGCCGGCCTCGTGCCAGGCCAGCGCCTGCTTCTCCTTGTCGTCCATCACGCGGCGGCGTTCGCGGCCCCAGAGGATCTTGTCGCGCGCCTCGTCGATGTCGGACATGTCCACCTTCTTCTTGTTGCGGCGGGCGGCGAGCAGGGCGGCCTCGTTGAGGAGGTTGGCCAACTCCGCACCGGACAGGCCGGGCGTGCCGCGGGCGATGACCGCAAGGTCCACGTTGTCGGAGAGGGAGATCTTGCGGGCATGCACGCGTAGGATTTGCTCGCGGCCGATGATGTCGGGCAGGTCGATCGTGACCTGGCGGTCAAAACGGCCGGGGCGCAGCAGCGCGCTGTCGAGCACGTCGGGACGGTTGGTCGCAGCGATGATGATGACGCCCTCCTGGGTGTCGAAACCGTCCATCTCGACAAGCAGCGAGTTAAGCGTCTGTTCGCGCTCGTCGTTGCCGCCGCCAAGACCAGCACCGCGCTGGCGGCCGACCGCGTCGATTTCGTCGATAAAGATCAGGCAGGGGGCGTTCTTGCGGCCCTGTTCGAACATGTCGCGCACGCGGCTGGCGCCGACGCCGACGAACATTTCCACGAAGTCCGAGCCACTGATCGAGAAGAACGGCACGTCGGCCTCGCCGGCAATGGCCTTGGCGAGGAGCGTCTTGCCGGTGCCCGGAGGGCCGACCATGAGGATGCCCTTCGGAATGCGGCCGCCGATCTTCTGGAATTTCTTCGGGTCCTTGAGGAACTCGACCACCTCGCCGACCTCCTCCTTGGCCTCGTCGCAACCGGCCACGTCGGAGAAGGTGATGCGGTCCTTGTCGCGGGTGAGCATCTTGGCACGGCTCTTGCCGAAACTCAGCGCGCCCTTGCCGGCGCTCTTCAGCTGCCGAACGAACAGGAAGTAGAGCAGACCGATGACCAGAATGAACGGGAGGATGTTGTAGAGCAGCTGCGTCATCGCCGTGGTGGCGGGCTTGGCGACGATCCCCTTGGTTTTCTGCAGCCGCTCGTAGCTGCTGTCCGTCACGCGGTCCGACATGGTGAACGCCTTGGTCTTCTGGCCGGCGGCGTTTTCCAGCGTCGCTTCGGTCGTCTCGCCGGACATCACATGCCAGTCCTTGCCGCCGGTGGCGTCGCTGCGGATGACCGCCTTGGCGATCTGCCCCTGTTCGGCGAGCTCGAGCACCTGCTGGACGTTCAGCACGGCGGGCTGCGGCGCCTTCGAAGGATTGAACAGAAAGAGGGCCACAATCGCGCCGATGATCAGCACCCAGATCAGACCGGTCTTGAGGGGAAAGCCGTCGGGCGGGATGCTTTTGAGGGGCCGGCGCTTCTTGTTGGATTCGTTATCGGACATGAGAGATTAGAGTATCGGGCAACGTGGAGGTTCCTGTAGGATAAGTCAACCGGAGCGGCACTCGAAACTTTTGCCGAAATCGGAACGGAACTTATCCCCGTTTCAGTGCCAAGCTTCCCCGCCGGATCACCGCGAAATCCGTGCGCCCCAGACTGAAACGCGTGGCCCGGCCCTGCTCGACCGCCGCCAGCAGCACCGCGAAGCCCTGGCGGGAAAGGTCCGTCTCCGGCCGCACCGCCAGCAGCCAGCGGTGCAAAGCCCGTCGAACCACGGCCCGGGGCAGGCCGTGCAACGCCTGCACGTTCAACACCCCGCGGCGCAACGCGCCAAGCCGGTCCACCCAGGCCTCGAGCGCGACTTCGTCCTCCTCCAGCAGTTCACGCGCGCGTGCGGCGCCCGCCACGGCATCGCGGCCCGCGGCCTTTTGCCAGGCGGGCAGCACGGAGCGGCGCACGCGGTTGCGGAAATGCTCCTCGCGGCGGTTCGATGCGTCTTCGCGCCACAGCGCTCCGGCTTTGCGCAGGGCCGTCTCGATTGCGGCCTTCTTCAGCGTGAGCATCGGACGCAGGTGAACACGCCCGTCGGCCACCTCCTGCGCCGGTCGCGGTGCCGCCAGCCCCCCTGCCCCGCTGCCCCGCGCCAGCCGCATGAGCATCGTCTCGGCGATGTCGTCCTGCTGGTGCGCGAGGAACAGCAGGCGCAGCTTCCGGCGTTTCATTTCACGGGCGAAGAACGCGTGCCGGGCCTCGCGCGCCTCGGCCTCGCTGGCGCCTTTGCGGGCGTCCTTCCATTTGCCGACCACGCAGGTCACGCCCAGCGCCCGGCAGACCGCCTCGCAAAAACGCGCATCCTCCGTGGACTCACGCCCGCGCAGACGGTGGTCGAAATGCAGCACGACAAAGTCCCGCCCCCAGCGCCCCGGCCCTTCCGCCCAGAAAATCAGCAGCATGGCCAGCGAGTCGGCCCCGCCGGAGAAGGCCAGCGCCCAACGCGACGGTTTTTGCCCGCGCCGCCCGCGCTGGTGGTCGGCAAGCGCCCGCAGCATAACGCTCGGATGCATGTCCCGGTGCGAGATCTCATGCACCAACACCGCGGCCACGGCCGGCCAGTCGGTTTTCGATTTCCCTTTCCGTGTCATTCGGAGCGCAGCGAAGAATCCTGGATAAAGTTCGCTGCGCCTAGGCCGCTCGATCCCGCGCTCGGCCCGGGATGACAGGCATCGCAGACATCATTTGAACGCCAGATACTCCTTGCCGAAGTAAGGCACGAGCACGGCGGGAATCTTCACGCGGCCGTCGGCCTGCAGGTTGTTTTCCAACAGCGCCGCCATCACGCGCGGCACGGCGAGGCCGGAACCGTTGAGCGTGTGCACGAGCTCGGGTTTGCCGGATTCCTTGTTGCGGAAACGGATCTGCGCGCGGCGCGCCTGGAACGACTCGAAGTTCGAGCAGCTCGAAACCTCGAGCCAGCGTTTCTGACCGGCAGCCCAGACCTCGAGGTCGTATTTCTTTGACTGGGCGAAGCCGAGGTCGCCGCCGCACATGAGGAGCACGCGGTATGGGAGCTCCAGCTTCTGGAGCAGGCGTTCGGCGTCGCCGCGCAGCGCCTCCAGTTCGTCGTAGCTCGAGGACGGATGCACCCACTTGAGCAACTCGACCTTGTCGAACTGGTGCAGCCGGTTCAGGCCGCGCACGTCCTTGCCGTAGCTGCCGGCCTCGCGCCGGAAGCAGGGCGTGTAGGCGCAGCGCTTGATCGGCAGCGCGTCCTGCTCGACGATTTCGTCGCGGAAGAAATTGGTCAGCGGGACCTCGGCGGTCGGGACGGCGTAGAGCTTGTCGGCCGTCTCATACATCTGGCCTTCCTTGTCGGGCAACTGGCCGGTGGCCGTGGCGCTGGCGGCGTTGACGAAGATCGGCGGATTGATTTCCACGTAGCCGGCCTTGGTGTCCTCCTCGATGAAGAACTGGAGCAGCGCCCGCACAAACCGCGCGCCGTCGCCGATGTAGAACGGGAAGCCCGCGCCGGTCACCTTCGCGCCGCGGCCGAAATCCACGAGGTTGTTGAAACCCGCGATCTCCCAGTGCGGCATCGCATGCGCCGACACCGCCTCGACCGAACCGTGGGTGGCGTGAACGACGTTCTCTTCGGGCGTCTTGCCGTTCGGCACGGTCGCGTGCGGAATGTTCGGCAGTGAGTGCATGGCGGCGTGCAGTTTCTCCTCAAGCGGCTTGATCGCCTCCTCGGCGGCCTTCACCTGGGCGGACACGCCTTTCATCTCGGTCACCTTGGCGCTGAATTCCGGCGAGCCCTTCTTCAGCGCGGCCATCTCGGTGTTGGCGGCTTTCTGTTTGCCGCGAAGCGCCTCGACCTCGGTGAGCTGCTTGCGCCACTCGCTGTCCAACGCCAGCACGGCGTCGAGATCGACGTCGAGATGCTTGCGGGCGATGGCGGCGCGGACGGTGTCGGGAGAGTCGCGGAGTAGCTTGGGATCGAGCATGGGAAGACGCATACAAGACGGAACGCCCCGCTTGAACAGGCTAAATTTGTCGGGCCCTGCCCGTGGCGGCGCTCCATGAACGCCGTCCCGCGGAGTCACAGGCCACCGCTGCAGCACTTCACGCGTGCGCTATCGCCGCCGCCTTGGCCTGCGTCCGCTGCAACGAAGTCTCGATCCGGTTGAACAGGTTATAGACTTCCTTGGCCGAGAGGTGCGCGAGCTCGCCAACCGGAGCCTGAATGGCGTAATTGGTCGGGCTCTTCAGCGGATAGGGACCGAAACGGCGCGGGTCCGTCGGTCCGAACAGGCCGACCGTCTTCAGGCCCATCGCCGCGGACAAGTGCATCGGACCACTGTCGTTGGAGATCACCCAGTCGGCCTTGGTCAGCAGCGCGGGCAGCGAGGTCAGGCTGGTGTTGCCCGTGAGATTGACGAAGGCGCCCTCGGGGAACGACTCCTTGCACGGCAGGTAATGGCTGCCGGCCCAGACGACCTTGCGGCCGGCTTCGCGGATGAGCATGGCCGTGAGCTGACCGAAACCGTTCCACTTTTTGCTGTGCTGGCCGCTGTCGGGGAAGATCAGAATCGGGCGCAGCCCCTTGCGCGGCTCCATGAAGCTCAGGTTCAGCCGCTCGAGGTCGCGGAAATGCAGCGGGCCCGTCAGCCGCGGCTCGGCCCCGGCCACGGTGCAGAACTGGAGCATGATTTCCAACAGGTGTGCCTGCCGGCCCTCGGCGGGCAACGGCGCCTTGTGCTGATAGAAAAAGCCCGAGCCTTCGCGCGAGTCGGTGCGGCCAACCTTGCGCCGGCCGCGCGCCCACTTGGTCATCAGGCCGGTGCGCAGCAGGCCCTGGAAATCGCACACGAGATCGAACTCGTGCTTCCGCACCTCTCGCATCATCCGCAGGAAACCGCGCGCACCCTCGTGTCGCTGGAACATGAACACTCGGTCCACCGACGACGACGCGCGCACCAGCGGAGCAAAGATGTCGCGCACGAGCCAAGAAATGCGCCACTCCGGCTTCTGCGCCTTGATCGACGCCGCCACCTGGAGCCCGTGCGCGATGTCGCGCAGCGGCGAGGTCATGATGATGAGCATTTCCGGCATGGTGTCTTGGGGACCGCGTGGTCGGCGCGGCGTTCCGAAGCAGAAGATTGGCCCTTCTCGACGGAAGGCAAATCCGAAGCGGCTGCAAACGGAACAGTTACACGCTTTTTGCGTCTGACCGCCTGCGTATTTCTACGCAGGTCACCGTTCTCTCAGCGCCAGTGCTCAGCCACCCAGGGCGTCGGTCGCACATGGCGGTAGAGATTCTTGCTCTTGCCGACGACCGCCTCGGGCGGGTTGGGATTGCCGTGAAACACCACGATCTTCGCATCGGCAGGCAGGCGGGGCGTCCGAAACAGGTTGAGCGGAAAGGTGGCCAGACAGCTGTGCTTGAAGCTCACGCACCACTCCTCCGGCCAGTAGGTCACGAGACCCTTCCGGTTCATCTGGCGG
>JAUPWC010000110.1 GCA_030916665.1 Verrucomicrobiota bacterium | reverse complement strand
TTCTAAAATCACCAGCGTCACTGCCGGTTTCAGAATGTCGTCAGGCCGGATTCAGAACGACGTTCTACAGATCATGGGCCGCGGGGCGTTTCGTGGGCTGGATGATCGAAGACCGCGGGCTGCGTGATAGCTGGTCCGGCCGGATCGCTCGCATCGGCCTGCCGCTTGCTCAGTAGTTGCACAGACAGAGGCTCCCCAGAGTGAAGACCTTTAGACTGAGAATCTGATCAAGGAAGGTGGAATAGAGCGGCGTAGAGTGACAATTTTCTCCTATGAGGGCCGCTGTCACTCTATTCCGCCTATTGCAGCCGCCTATTTTGCTCAGTATTTGCACAGACAGCGGCGCGCTAGAGTGAAGACCTTCTGACTGATACTCAGTAGGTCGAGCGGCGGCCCTTCGCTGACTCACCGGTTTCGTGGGTCAAGGTCTCTTACCGCTCAGTCCGGCAGGTTCTCCACTTCGCAACGGCGCAAAAAACGACACCCAACCTGGAACGGGGCCAGTGCGGCATCAGGAGCGCATAGAAAGGGCTTTACTGCGGATTTTAGGCAGGCGTGCAACCGATCTCCGGCTTCAGAACTCTGGGCGTGAACTCGTCGATTGAGCAGAACTCCAAAAGCCGGACAGAAACCGGACAGACAAAAAATAAGCATTTACCCGAAAATCACGTAAGTGCTTATCTGAAAGTGGTGGCAAGTCTCGGAATCGAACCGAGGACACAAGGATTTTCAGTCCTCTGCTCTACCAACTGAGCTAACTTGCCCCAAACGAAAGAGCGCGAGATAAAAGGACGGCTTCCGGACGCGTCAACGGGTAATTTGAAAATTTCCCGGACGAGCCGCCGAAGCGTTCTCAGACCTTGCGGAAGACCAACGCCGCGTTCTGCCCGCCGAAGCCGAGGTTGTTGGTCAGAACAGTTTTCACGTCGGCTTTGCGCTTCACGTTGGGCACGTAGTCGAGGTCGCAATCGGGATCGGGCGTCTCGTAATTGATCGTCGGCGGCACTTCGCCGCTCTGGATGGTCTTCACGCTGATGACAGCCTCGATGCCGCCGGCAGCACCAAGCAGGTGTCCGGTCATGGACTTGGTGGAACTGACCATCACCTTCTTCGCCGCCTCGCCGAAAACCTTCTTGATGGCGAGGGTCTCGAATTTGTCGTTGTAGGGCGTGGAGGTGCCGTGCGCGTTGATGTAGTCGATCTGCTCCGGCGCCAGCTTGGCATCCTTGAGCGCGCGGGACATGGCCTGGGAGAGGCCCTTGCCCTCGGGATCGGGCTGCGTGATGTGGAACGCGTCGCAGGTCGCCGCATAGCCCGCGAGTTCGCAATAGATGTGGGCGCCGCGCGCCTGCGCGTGCTCCAGGCTCTCGATGACGATCACGCCCGAGCCTTCGCCCATGATGAAGCCGTCGCGATTCAGGTCAAACGGACGGCTGGCCTTCTGGGGGTTCTCGTTGTTCGTGCTCATGGCCTTCATCGAGCAGAAGCCCGCGTAGGCGAGTGTCGTGATCGAGGCCTCCGCCCCGCCGCACACCATGACGTCGGCCTCGCCGCTGCGCACCATGCGGAACGACTCGCCGATCGCGTGCGTGGCCGTGGCGCAGGCGCTCACGACGGAAAAATTCGGACCGCGCGCCCCGAGCTCAATGGCCACGAGGCCGGAGCACATGTTGCTGATCAGCGCGGGAATCATGAACGGCGAGACCTTGCGCGGACCTTTTTCGAGCAACACCTTGTGCTGGGTCTCGATCGTCCACATTCCGCCGATGCCGGAGCCGATGATGACGCCGACCCGGTCAAGGTCTTCCTTCGTCATGTCGAGCTTCGCGTCGGCCACGGCCTGCTTGGCCGCACAGAAACCGAAGTGGGTGTAGCGGTCGTTGCGGCGGACCTCCTTGGGGTCCATCACCGTCGCCGGATCGAAGCCGCGCACCTCGGCGCCGATCTGGCAGCTATAGTCCTTGGGATCAAAAAGAGAGACGCGGTCCACGCCGCACTTGCCGGCCAGGATGTTGTTCCAAAAATCAGGAACGTTGTGGCCGAGAGACGTGATGACGCCCATGCCGGTGACGACGACGCGACGAGAGGAGAATACAGCGGTTTCCATCGTGAATAGCGGGTGGAAATAAAATCGCCCTACCGGGCCTGCAAGGGGCCAGACGGTAGAGCGATCAGTTCAAAAGCCAAAGGATATTACTTGCCAGCCTTCTGCTGGATATAGCCGATCACGTCTCCGACGGTCTGCAGCTTCTCGGCATCGGACTCGGGAATCTCGCCCTTGATCTCATCCTTAAATTCTTCCTCAAAAGCCATGATCAGCTCGACGGTGTCGAGCGAATCGGCGCCAAGATCGTCGAGGAATGAAGCCTGAGGAGTGATCTGCTCCTCGTTAACATTCAATTGGTTAACGATGATTTCCTTGACGCGCTGTTCGATGGTTTTCTGGTCGGCCATGTGATTAAAGAGAAGTGAAATTGGACTTGGAAAGAGGCATCACATCACCATGCCGCCGTCAACGGTAAAAACTTGACCGGTGATGTAGCCCGCCTCTTCTGCGCAGAGGAACGCGGTCATGTGCGCGATGTCGGCCGCTTCGCCGAGTCGCTTCAGCGGAATGACCGAGGTGATTTTCTCCGCGGCCTCGGGCGGGAGCGCGGCGGTCATGTCGGTCTTGATGAAGCCGGGGGCGACGGCGTTGGAAGTCACACCGCGCGCGGCGAACTCCTTGGCGATGGACTTGGTGAAGCCGATGAGTCCGGCCTTGGCGGCGCAGTAATTGGCCTGGCCGGCATTGCCCATGAGGCCGACCACGGAGGTGATGTTAACGATGCGGCCCCAGCGCTTTGAGGTCATCGAGCGGCCGATGTATTTTGTCCAGTGGTAGCAGCTCGTGAGATTGGTCGTGATGACGCTGTTCCAGTCCTCCTCCGACATGCGGAACAGCAAACCGTCCTTGGTGATGCCGGCGTTGTTCACGAGGATATCGATCTGGCCGAACTCGGCGAGCAAGTCGGCGCTGGCCTTCGCCACCGCGGCGCCGTCAGCCACGTCCACGGCCAGGGCCTTGGCCTTGCCGCCCGCGGCGGTAATGGCGGCAGCGGTCGCGCCACAGCTGTCGGCGGACTTGCTCACGCAGATGACGTTGACGCCGTTCTTGGCGAGCAACTCGGCGATGGCTTTGCCGATGCCCCGGCCGGCGCCGGTGACAAGGGCCACACGATTGTTGTAGGTGAGGCTCATGGGGAGAGGGAAGGGCGCCATGGCAGGCGCTCCCCTTCCCCGCCGCAAGCGCGAAGTTTCTGCCGGCTGGGCGAGTCGTCCCGTCGAGCCGCGGCTCATCCGGAGGATCCGCCCTGCCGCCGCGCTCAATACACGTCGCGCTGGTAGCGCTTGTCCTTCTTCATCTGCTTCACGTAGTCGGCGGCGGCCGCGGCCTCCATGCCGCTGTGGCGCGAGATCACCTCGTGCAACGCGACATCGACGTCCTTCGCCATGCGCTTGGCATCGCCGCACACGTAGAAGTGCGCGCCCTTCTGCAGCCAGGCCCAGAGCTCGGCGCCGTTCTCGCGCATGCGGTCCTGCACATAGACCTTGAGGATCTGGTCGCGCGAAAACGCCAGGTCGAGGCGCGCCAGCCGGCCCTCGGCCTGCCACTTCAGCCACTCTTCCTCGTAGAGAAAATCCGTGGCGCGGTGCTGGTCGCCGAAGAACACCCAGTTGCGGCCGGTCGCGCCCGTGACGACGCGTTCCTGCATAAAAGCCCGGAAGGGCGCGATGCCCGTGCCCGGTCCGACCATGATGATGTCCTTCGTCAGGTCCTCCGGCGGGCCGAAATGCGAGTCCGACACAAACACCGGCACGGGCGTGCTGTTCAGCGCCGCACGGTCCGCGAGGAAGGAGCTGCACACGCCGACACGCGAGCGGTGGTTGGTTTCGTAGCGCACAATCGCCACGGTGAGATGAACCGCGGTCGGGTGCGGCTTCGACGACGACGCGATCGAGTAGAGGCGCGGCATCAGCTTGCGCAGCTGGTCCACGAACTCCTGCGGCGTGAGCTTCGCGCTCGGAATTTCCGTGAGCAGGTCAATGTATTCGCGGTCCTCGAGGTAACCGGCCAGCTGGTCCTTGCCCTCGGGGGCGAGCAGCACGGCGAGCTTGGCCTTGTCCCCCTCGTCGACGGCCTTCGTGGCGAGCAGCTCCACGAACTTGCGCGTGGGCTTTGCCAGCGCGAGCCGGCTGAAGAGCGCGTCCCGCAGCGGAATCGGGGCGGCGAGCTTGAGCATCGCCGGCGAAACCATCTCGTTGCCGCTCACCCCGAGGCGGTGCAAGATCTCTTCCACTTCCGCCGGTCGGTTGGTCGCAAACACCCCCAGCGAGTCGCCGACCTTGTAAGTCAGGCCGCTGCCGGCGATGTCCACCACGAGGTGACGCGTCTCCTTGTGCGAGCCCGGCTTGTTGAGCAGACGGTTCTCGGTCAGGCGGGCCGGGAAGGGATTGTCCTTGTTGAAGGAGGAGGTCGGAGCGGGCGTGGAACTCATGGATGAAGCCGGATTTGCCTTCCGGCGCCGAGCCGTGGCAAGCACGTTTCCTGCCATAGGCCGGCACCCGCGGCGGGCTTTCCTTGTTGCCCCGGCCCGCGTCGCCTGCCACCGCTCTGGCATGGAGCCGGTTCGCATTCAGAAATTCATCGCCGACAGCGGCCTTTGCTCGCGCCGCGCCGCCGAGGCCCTCATCGCGGCCGGCGACGTCTATGTGAACGGCCAGCCCGCCGTCACCGGCCAGAAGATCGAGCCCGGCACCGACAAGGTCACCGTGCGCGGCAAGCCCGTGCGCTCCACCGCCCAGCCGCGGATCACGCTGGTCATGCACAAGCCGCGCGGCGTCGTCTGCAGCAACAGCGACCCCCACGCCGAGCAGACCATCTTCGACCTGCTCCCCCGCGAATGGGCGAAACTCCGCCTCTTCTGCGCCGGTCGGCTCGACAAGGACAGCGAGGGCCTCGTCATCCTCACTTCCGACGGCGACCTCGCCAACCGCCTCATGCACCCATCGAACCTCATCGTGAAGCGCTACTACGTGTCGCTCGAGGAGCCGTTCCCGGTGAAGCGCATCCGCTCGCTCCTCCACGGCATCCTGCACGAGGGCGAGCGCCACAAGGTCGAGCGCGCCTTCCTCGTCAACCCGTCCCGCGACGAGACCTCCACCGAACTCGACGTCCACATGCACCACGGCAAGAAGCGCGAGATCCGCCTGCTCTTCACCGCGCTCGGCTTCGAGGTCCGCCGCCTCCGCCGCTACCAGATCGGCTCGCTCCGTCTGAAAGGAATTCCTTTGCGCGGCGTGAAACAACTTTCTAGCAAAGAGATCGAATCTCTGTTCGCCGTGCCGCCCTCGCACCGCCGCGAGACCCCGGCCTCTGACTCCGATGAAAATTAAAACCGCCGTCCTCCTGCTCGCCGCCCTGGTCGTCCGCCTCGTCGCCGCCGACATCCTGCCCGCCGACGCCGCCGTCTTCCTCCAGCCCGACCCCAAGTCCCCGGTCCTCGTCCGCCTCAAGGCCGGCAACACCATCCTCTACACCGGCGACGCCCCGGCCGGCTGGCGCCGCGTCGAAATCAGCGGCACCTTCGAGGGCTATGTCCACGCCCGCGACTTCACCAAGGGCCTCGAGGTCAAGGAAGGCGGCAGCATCCTTGCCGCACCCAAAAAGGACGCCCCGGTTCTCACCGCCGCGCAGGAAGGCGACAAGACCGACGTCGTCGGCCTCGTGAACAAGAATCCCGATTGGGTGCAGATCAAGTTCACCAAGAAGCTCCAGGGCTTCGTGGCCACCGCCGCCGCGGCCAACCTCGCGCCCGATCCGGTCCTCGTCGCGCCGCCACCCGCCGTCTCCCCGGCGCCCGCGGCCCCGGCCACCAACCTCGGTCGCCCGGTCGCGCTTACGGGCAACACCGCCGACCTGCCGCGCCTTTTCGCCGGCCGCCTCGTCCTTGCCCGCCGCGCCATCATCAATCCTAACCCGCCCTACGACTACCAGCTCCTCGACAGCAACGGCCGCCGCTTCGCCTACATCGACACCAAGCGCCTGCTGCTCACCGACCAGATCCAGGCCTACATCGACCGCGAGGTCTCCGTCACCGGCACCATTCGCAACACCGTGGATGGCAAGGACCTTGTGATCGCCGCCGAGTCGCTGCTGCTCAAGAAGCACTGAGCCGGCGGCACGCGCCGGCCTCGGCGCGTTTTCCCAGGTTTCGCCCGGCGCGTTGAGGTCAGCGCGCTCTTCCTGTTTTTCCCATCATGGAACTCATCGACGGTAACCAGATCGCCGCCACCATCATCGCCGAACTCAAGGCCGAAGTCTCCGCGCTCACCGGCCGCAAGCCCTGCATCGCCCTCGTGCGCGTGGGCGATGATCCCGCCTCGGTCTCCTACGTGAAAAAGAAGGAGAAGACCTCGGCCGAGATCGGCATCGAGAGCCGCCTCATCTTTCCGCCCGTCACCATCTCGCAGGACGAACTCTTCGCCCTCATCGACGGGCTCAACCACGACCCTTCCGTGGACGGCATCCTCGTCCAGTCCCCGCTGCCCAAGGGCATCAACGAGGTCGCCGTCTTCCGCCGCATCGCCGCGCACAAGGACGTGGACGGCTTCCACACCATGAACCTCGGCAAGCTCGCGCAGGAGGACGACACCGGCTTCGTCGCCTGCACGCCCGCCGGCATCATGGAACTGCTCCGCCGCGCCGGCGTCTCCCTCTCGGGCAAACACGTCGTCGTCCTCGGCCGCAGCCTCATCGTCGGCAAACCCGCCGCTCTCCTCGCCGTCCAGCGCAAGGCCTGGGCCAACGCCACGGTCACGATCTGCCACTCCCAGACCGCCAACCTCCCCGCCCTCACCCGCCAGGCCGACGTCCTCATCGCCGCCATCGGCAAGGCCGAGTTCGTCACCGCCGACATGGTCAAGCCCGGTGCCGTGGTGATCGACGTCGGCGTCAACCGCGTGCCCGACGCCACGAAGAAGACCGGCTACCGCCTCACCGGCGACGTGCATTTCCCGACCGTCTCGCCCCTCTGCGCCAAGATCACGCCCGTCCCCGGCGGCGTCGGCCCCATGACCGTGGCCATGCTCATGGCCAACACCGTCAAGGCCCACCGCCAGAACACCGGCCGCACGTCCTAACCGCCGGGCGCAACGGCTCTTGCCAGCAAGGGTCAAAACCGCTTCCCTGCTCTGACTTCCCCCTATGGCGACGCCCAAGATCCTCGTGGTTGATGACCAACCCATCAACGTCCAGCTGCTGAAACGAAAACTGGAACGCGAAGGCATGACGGTGATCGCCGCCTACTCCGGCCAGGAGGCCCTCACGGTCACCACCGCGGAAAAACCGGACCTCATCCTCCTCGACGTGATGATGCCCGACATGGACGGCCTCGAAGTCTGCCAGCGTCTGCAGGCCGACATCGAAACGAAGTCCATCCCGATCATTTTCATCACCGCCCGCACCTCCAAGGAGGGCAAGATCGAGGGCCTCGGCGTCGGTGCCGTGGACTACATCACCAAGCCCATCGACCTCGACGAGACCCTTGCCCGCGTGCAGACGCAGCTGCGTTTCGTGCAGATCAACCGCGAGCTCGTGGACCTGCAGCGCCGCCTCGGCGACTCCCGCCGCGCCGCCACCATCGGCGCCGTCACCCAGGGCATCGCGCACAATCTCAACAATCTCCTCGGCGTCGTCATCGGCTACGTGGACCTCATCAAGGCCTACCACGACAAGCCCGAGCTGGTTAAAAAGAACTCCCAGCACCTTGAGGACGCCGTCAACCGCATCGTCGCCATCATCAAGCAGCTCACCACCCTCGTGGTGCGCAACCGCCCGCCGCTCATCCGCGCCAGCCTCGCCCGCATGATCGACAGCGGCATCCGCCGCTACCAGATCGAATACAAGATCGACCAGCCCGTCACCGTGCAGAACGGCGCCGGCGAGGTCCTGATCGAGACCAACGTCGAGCTGCTCGAGGAAGTCATCGCCAAGCTCGTGATGAACGCCTGGGAAAGCTACGGCGAGGGCGCCCCCGCCGAACAGCGCTCGGTCACCATCCGCACCGAGGTCGTCGAAAAGCCGCAGGAAGGCCGCTTCGCCCTCATCCACATCGAGGACCGCGGCCGCGGCATCGACGCCGAGATCCGCGACCACGCCTTCGAACCCTTCACCAGCACCAAGCACACCGTCGGCGTCGGCATGGGGCT